>NZ_LJHZ01000029.1:0-183387 GCF_001296055.1 Novosphingobium sp. AAP93 | reverse complement strand
CCCGCCCGGCCACCCACGAGAGTACCCTGAATGGGTGGCCGGGCGGGGGAGCGGGCCGGTGCCGCAATCCGCATGAGCGGATCGAAATCAACCCTGCTTGCCGAGGCGGTGCGCCCCCCATGCGGTGCAGGCCACCAGGAGCGCGCCGGTGAGCTGATGGAGAACGGCAATCCAGATCGTCACGCCGCTCATCACCGTCGCAATGCCGAGCACGATCTGGGTGCCGAAGGCGGAGTGGATCGCGACCGAAACCGGTCTCGCGCCAGCGCGGCGCAGCTTGCGGCCCATCACGACGAGCACCGCGACCACGGCCCAGGCCCACCAACGGTGGATGAAGTGGACGAGATAGGGATCGGAGAAGAAGGCGTGCGTCGCGCCGAGCGACCATTCGATCCCGGCAGGGAAGAACGAACCCTGCATCAGTGGCCAGACATCCCAGTTGAACCAGCCGCCCCCCGCGACGGTCCCTGCCCGCATGCCGGCAAGCAGCGCGCCGTAGAACAGCTGGATCAGCAGCATGCCGAGCGCGAGCGCGGCAAAACCGGTCAGCTTCGCGCGCGGTTCGCCGCGAGCCAAAGCGTGCAGGTCGAGCATGGTCCAGACCACGCCCGCCAGCGTGGTGAGCGCCACCAGCAGATGCGCGGCGAGGCGGAAGTGGCTGACCTTGATGTCGTTCACGATGCCGGACTTGACCATCCACCACCCGATAGCACCTTGCAACGCACCCAAGGCCAGCAGCGCGAGCAGGCGAGGCTTGTAACCGGCTGGAATCTGCCCGCGCAGCCAGAACCATACGAGTGGCAGTGCGAAGGCCATGCCGATGGCGCGGGCGAGCAGGCGGTGCACCCATTCCCAGAAGAAGATGAACTTGTAGGTGGCGAGCGTCATGCCAGCCGGGCCGTTGACCAGCACATACTGCGGCGTCTGCTGGTACTTGGCGAACTCGGCCTGCCAGTCCGCCTCGGTCAGCGGCGGAAGCGCGCCCGAGACGGGCTTCCATTCGGTGATCGAGACGCCCGATTCGGTAAGTCGGGTAATGCCGCCCACCACCACGATGGCAATGATCATCAGAGCGACGACGAGGAGCCAGCGCGCCAGCGCGAGGGGGGCGGGAGCGGCGGTGCGGTTTCGGGCCGGGGCCATGGCTACTGCATCCATGGCCGCGCCTCTGCGCGCCAAGGCGCTGAAACGCAAGCGCCAATGGGGGCAGGATCGCCCGTGGGAATAAGGGAATCGCCAGAGCGCCGGATGAGCATTGCGTTATGTGATACTATTACATATAGCCGCCGTCATGAACGAAAGCCCAGACTCCTCCGCCGATATCGTGCGCGGCCGGTTTGACCGGCTGGGCGTGCTGATCAGCGGGCTGTGCATGGTGCACTGCGTCGCGGGGCTGTTCCTGATCGGCGTGCTGGGCCTCGGCGGCGGCGTGCTGCTCAATCCGGCGATTCACCGTTTCGGGCTGGTTGCGGCGTTCCTTGTCGGCATGGTCACCATCGGCGCGGGTGCGTTGAAGCATGGGCACCGCCTGCCGCTGGCGCTCGGCACCACCGGCCTCGCGCTGATGGCCGCCGCCATTGTCAGCGACCACGGCACCGGCGAAGCGCTGCTCACGATCTGCGGCGTGGTGCTTGTGGCCTCTGCCCATATTGTCAACCTGCGTCGGAGCGGCTGCTGACGGGTTGCGCGCTGCGTTGCGGGCGCTAAAGCCCGGCGTATGTCGACCGAACTTTCCCTCACTCTCAATGGCGAACCGCGCCGCGCCGCGCCCGGTTCGATTGCCGATCTCGTCCGCAGCCTCGAGCTCGATCCGGCCAAGGTGGCCGTGGAGCGCAACGGCGAAATCGTCCCGCGTTCGACGCTGTCTGCCGTCACCATCGCGGACGGCGACGTGCTGGAGATCGTGCATTTCGTGGGCGGTGGGCAGGAAGACGATACGTGGTCGGTGGCCGGGCGGACCTTCCGTTCGCGCCTGATTGTCGGCACCGGCAAATACAAGGACTTCGCGCAGAACGCGGCGGCGGTCGAAGCCTCGGGCGCGGAGATCGTCACCGTCGCCGTGCGGCGGGTCAACGTCAGCGACCCCAAGGCGCCGATGCTGACGGACTACATCGACCCCAAGAAGATCACCTACCTCCCCAATACCGCCGGCTGCTTCACCGCCGAGGACGCGATCCGCACCCTGCGGCTGGCGCGCGAGGCGGGCGGCTGGGACCTCGTAAAGCTCGAAGTGCTGGGCGAGGCGCGCACGCTCTATCCCAACATGGTCGAGACGATCCGCGCAACCGAAGTGCTAGCCAAGGAAGGCTTTCTGCCGATGGTCTACTGCGTCGATGATCCCATCGCGGCAAAGCAGCTGGAAGACGCAGGCGCGGTCGCGGTCATGCCGCTGGGCGCGCCGATCGGTTCGGGCCTCGGCATCCAGAACCGCGTAACCATTCGCCTGATCGTGGAAGGCGCGAAAGTGCCGGTGCTGGTCGATGCGGGCGTGGGCACCGCGAGCGATGCTGCTGTGGCGCTGGAACTGGGTTGCGACGGCGTGCTGATGAACACCGCGATTGCCGAAGCCAAGGACCCGATCCGCATGGCCCGCGCGATGAAGGCGGCGGTCGAGGCGGGGCGCGATGCCTACCTTGCAGGGCGGATGGGGACGCGCAAGTACGCCGATCCGAGCAGTCCGCTGGCGGGGCTGATCTGATCCAGTTCCTCCCGTCCGGAATCGCCCACTTGCGGACATCACGGCTTACCATCGCCACCAAAAACCCACCGTCACCCCGTGCTTGACACGGGGTTTGGCTGTTCTTTTAACGCCCGGCCTGAAAGGAAAAGCCAAGGCCCGTGTCAAGCACGGGCCGACGGGCAGTGTGCTGGTGGAATTGTCCGCTTCCCACCAAGTCCAGCCGCGCCAGTTGAGGCCGTTTGCCGCCTTCGCTGACCTTCCATTGCGCCCTGAACCGAACCGCGCGAGCTTGGGAGAACCCCGGCAAGGTGTGATCTCATTCCGGCCAGTGGTCAGCTACCCAATTCCGCGAGGTGTGGATCACGCGAAGGATGGTCAGGTCCGTTTCGTCGGCCCCCAGCGCATAGGCAATCACATAGGGCAACCGGGCGACGGACTTCTCGTAGGTCCCCGCAACCCGGCCCGGATGGCCCGTAGCGAAATCGGCGAGGGCGTTTCCGGTTTGCTGAATCGCTGCAAGCACGCGTTCGGCAGCGCCGGGATCATCGGCGGCGATGTGGCGCACAATGGCCAGAAAATCGTCCTTGGCGCTGGTTGCCCAAACGACGCGCCGCACCGTCAGGCCGTCTTTGCTTGCTGCGCGTCGGCAATGATCTGGCGGGCCTCCGCCATTGCTTCATCGTGCGGAATCACGCGGCCCGCATGCATATCGGCAAGCCCCTGCTGGATGCCCTCGATGATCTGCAGTTCGCGGTTCACATAGGCTTCGACAGCCTCCACCGCGAGGAACGAGCTGGAACGGCGGGTGCTTCGCGCCAGCCGACCCAGCTTTTCCTTGAGATCAGGGGTCACCCGGATCGTCAATGTCGTGCTGGCATTCATGGCGCGCGCTCCTGCATTGCGCGCACAATGTAACACAGCGTGCGACGTCTTCAATCCAGGTTTGCGATCAGCCCGCGACCCCCGCCGCCGCCAGCACCGCCAGCGTCAGGATATCCGGCGCGATCGAGGTCATCGCCGCGATCTGGACAGGCTTTTCCATGCCGATCAGCATCGGGCCGATCACCGCGTTGCCAGCGAGTTCACGCAGCAGCTTGGCGGAGATGTTGGCCGATTGCAGGCCGGGCATGATGAGCACGTTGGCCGGACCCGAAAGGCGGCTGAACGGATAGCTGGCCATGACCTTCGGATTGAGCGCGGCATCGGGCGCCATTTCGCCTTCGTACTCGAAGCCGGGCTTCTGTTCGTCGAGGATCGCCACAGCCGCGCGGATATCGTCGAGCCAGCGCCCGCTCGGATTGCCGAAGGTGGAGTAGGACAGGAACGCCACGCGCGGTTCGTGGCCCATGCGGCGAGCGACGGCGGCGGTTTCGGTCGCGATATGGGCGAGTTCCGCCGCGTTCGGGCGCTCGTTCACGGTCGTATCGGCGAGGAACACGGTGTAGTTCTTCGCGATCATCATGTGGATGCCGAAGGGCAGGCTGCCGGGCTTGGGATCGAGCACCTGGCGCACTTCCTTGATCGTCTGCGCGAAAGTGCGGGTCATGCCTGAAATCATGGCGTCGCCGTGGCCGAGCGCGACGAGCAGCGAGGCAAACACGTTGCGGTCCTGGTTGACCATGCGCCGTACGTCGCGCTCCATAAAGCCGCGCCGCTGCAGCCGCTCGTACAGGTAGGTCACCATTTCCGGCACGAGCGGGGAGACCGCCGAGTTGTGGATCTCGAAGCTGTCCGGATCGCCGACGCCGAGTTCGGTCAGCAGGTTGTGGACAGCCTGCGTGCGGCCGACCAGCACCGGGGTGCCATAGCCGAAATCGCGGTACTGGATCGCTGCACGCAGCACGACTTCGTTCTCCGCCTCGGCAAAGACGACGCGCCGGGGGTTCTCCTTGACCTGCTCGTAGACGCTGGTGAGCGCGCCGGTGGTGGGATTGAGCCGGGCCTTGAGCTGGGTGCGATAGGCGTTGAAATCCTCGATCGGTTTCTGCGCCACCCCCGAATCCATCGCCGCCTTGGCGACGGCCGAAGAGACGACTTCCATCAGGCGCGGATCGAACGGCGCGGGGATGATGTAATCGAGCCCGAACGTATGCTTCTGGCCATAGGCGGCGGCCACTTCCTCGGGCACCGACTCGCGGGCCAGTTCGGCGATGGCCCGCGCGGCAGCAATCTTCATTTCCTCGTTGATCGTGGTGGCCTGCACATCCAGCGCACCGCGGAAGATGAAGGGGAAGCCGAGCACGTTGTTGACCTGGTTCGGATAGTCCGAACGGCCGGTGGCGACGATGCAATCAGGCCGCGCCGCGCGGGCCTCGGGCGGGGTGATCTCAGGATCGGGATTGGC
This sequence comes from Novosphingobium sp. AAP93, assembly GCF_001296055.1. Taxonomy (NCBI): domain Bacteria; kingdom Pseudomonadati; phylum Pseudomonadota; class Alphaproteobacteria; order Sphingomonadales; family Sphingomonadaceae; genus Novosphingobium; species Novosphingobium sp. AAP93. The sequence goes on along the minus strand of NZ_LJHZ01000029.1, from coordinate 178,363 downwards.
CATCGCGAAGATGATCGGCTGCGGCGCCATCTTCTTGACCATCTCTTGCGTGACCGCGCCTTGCACGGAAAGACCGAGGAAGATGTCGGCGCCTTCCATCGCTTCTTCCAGCGTGCGGTGCGGGGTATCGATGGCGTGGGCGGACTTGAACTGGTCGATACCCGCACGGCCGATGTAGATCACGCCCTTGCTGTCGCACATGGTGACATTGGTGTGGCGCACGCCCATCGCCTTGATCAGCTCGGTGCAGGCAATCGCCGCAGCGCCCGCGCCGTTCACGACAACCTTGACGTCGGCCAGATTGCGGCCGGTGAGGAAACAGGCGTTGAGCAGGCCGGCGGCGGAAATGATCGCGGTGCCGTGCTGGTCATCATGCATCACCGGGATCTTGAGGCGCTCCTTCAGCGCCTGCTCGATGATGAAGCACTCGGGCGCCTTGATGTCCTCGAGATTGATGCCGCCGAAGCTTGGCTCCATCAGCGCGACCGCATCGATGAACGCCTGCGGGTCTTCGGTGGCGAGTTCGATGTCGATCGAATCGACGTCGGCAAACCGCTTGAACAGCACCGCCTTGCCTTCCATCACCGGCTTCGAGGCCAGCGCGCCGAGATTGCCGAGGCCGAGGATGGCGGTGCCGTTGGAGATGACCGCGACGAGGTTGCCCTTGGCGGTGTAGTCATAGGCGGTGGCAGGGTTTTCCGCGATGGCGCGGACCGGGACGGCGACGCCGGGCGAATAGGCGAGGCTCAGATCGCGCTGCGTCGCCATCGGCTTGGAGGCGATGATCTCGATCTTACCAGGGCGAATTGTGTTGTGATAGAACAGCGCCTCACGTTCGGTGAAGCGGACGTTGCTCTCGTCGGTCATCAAATTCCCCCTTGGCGCGCGCGGCGTTAGTGGCCCCGCAGGAGCCTTATGGCAAAGCCCTTGCCGCGGGTACGCGCCGCGAGCACGGACTGGTTACAGGTCCTTAGAGCGCCAGTTCGGAAAACCCAAGGGCCGGACCGCGAAAAGCAGACTGCGGCCTTCCTGCCAGACGAGCTGGAGCCGCGAATCCGGATGGCGCGGCATGCCGGTATCGATCAGCCAGACGTAATCGACGCGCTCGATCGGCGCATACTTGAGTGCTGTATCGACACTGCGCAGGCGGCCTCCCCGGCAGGCGCGCGACCACACGAATTCTGAAGGATCAGCAGTGAAGTTGCGGCCCGGACGGAAGCGCGGGATCACCATGTGAAGGCCTGGCACAGCCCAATTGTCGTTCACCCAGGCCTGCCGGTAGAGGCTGGCAAGGCTGGCGAGATGATCACGCCGTGTGTTGCGCCATGATTCCTCGAGGCAGGAATGCTCGACAAAGGCGAGGACGCGACTGCCCGGCTCGACATGGTGAAGCGCTGAGAGCTGCTTGCGATAGTCGTCGGCATAATCGGCAAAGCTGGCGGCGGTGACGACCAGCCGCGTGCCAAGCAACAGCGCCCCGATCACCGCGATCTTGCGCGCGCGGTCGATGGAGACAGCGCTCCAATCCTGCAGGCCGAGGAGGAGCATGCAGGCGACCGGCAGCAGGCGCACATCGACGAAATTGCTGCCGTTGATATCGCTGGGGATGGCAACGAACAGCAGGAAGACCAGCAAGCCCGGCAGGCCCAGTTGCCACTTCCACCGCGCGCCGAGCAGCCAGCCGAACAGGATCAGCGCGAAGCAGGCGAAAGTCGTCGCGCCATCGAGCAGCAGCGACTGATCGCGAAGGGTGAGCACGAAGTACCAGGCCTTCTGGTCCCACCGCCAGCGGTTCATGCTGCGCGCAGGATCGGGCGACAGGAACTTCCAGAGTATTATCGTAACGACCGTGGCGACGAGCGGCCAGCACAGGATGAACAGCCGCTTGGCAATCGCGCGCCAGTCCTGCTCATCGCGCAGACGCCGCCATTCGGATGGGCGCCACCAGCCGGCGGGCAGGCGGTCGATCTCTCGGCCCAAGGCATTGGCGCCCACCAGCAGCCCCAGCAGCAGGCCGCCGATGGCATGGCAGAGCATGGCAACAGGCTGCGCGACCACGAGCAAGGCCGCGCGCTGCTTGGGCTTGTCTTCGAGCCAGACCGCAGCGGCGAAGGCCATCAGCGAAAGGCCGGTGGCGAGGATATAGTTGAGGAAGCCGGTCAGCAGCGGGAAGCTGAACACGAACATCAAGGCCCAGGGCGCGCCGTGGCCACCCTTGGGATTGAGGACGCGGATCGTCGCGAGGCAGCCGCCGGCGAAGAGGCCGGTCGCCAGCACCGTGCTCCACCATCCGGCCGCGAGGATGCCGAACTGCGCGCCGATGAGCTTTGCCAGCACGTCGCCGCCGATATTGAGCGTGAAGACCCACTTCCACGAGAAGTACTTGAGCAGCGGATTGCCCGGGCGCGCCGCCTCGATCGCGGCAGCGCCCATGTGGCCGGGCACGTCGATCAGCGGCGGCACTTCGACCAGCGCGAAGGGCAGGCAGACCAGCAGCACGATGACGGTGATGCCCGGCAGGCTGAGCCATGGCAGCGCGAGCGTGCGTTCCCACAGGCCGCGCAGGCTCATCGCAAAGGTCTTCTCGCGGACTTGCATCAACCCCAGTTCACTTTCGCATCGGCGTCAGCCGGGATGGCCCCTCTGACCATCTCCAAGACCCCTGGAGGCACCCGCCCCCCAAGACCCTTCGCAGCATCCGCCCAGCCTATGCCCGGACCATTTACGACTTGAGTGTCGATATCCGGTGTCGATCGTTTGAGAAACTCGCGGCGCTCGTCTAGCCACACCCGCTGTGAACTCCCATGCCCCAACTCCGATGATGGCGCAATATCTGGCGCTGAAGGCACAGGCTGAAGGCTGCCTGCTGTTCTACCGCATGGGCGATTTCTTCGAACTGTTTTTCGAGGACGCCAAGATCGCCGCCAGCGTGCTCGATATCGCGCTCACCAGCCGGGGCGAACATGGCGGCGCGCCGATCCCGATGTGCGGCGTGCCCGTCCATTCGGCCGAGAGCTATCTTGCCCGCCTGATTCGCGCCGGATGCCGCGTCGCCATTGCCGAGCAGACCGAAACGCCCGAGGAAGCGCGCAAACGTGCGGGTTCCAAGGCACTGGTCGCGCGAGACATCGTCCGCTTCGTAACGGCAGGAACGCTCACCGAAGACGCCCTGCTCGAACCGCGCCGGGCCAATGTGCTGGCGGCGGTGTGCAAGGTGCGGGATGTGGCGGGGATCGCCGCCTGCGATATCTCGACCGGGCGGATGGAGCTGGAGGAATGCGCGCCCGAGCTGCTGCTTGCGGCGCTCGCCCGCCTCGGCGCGACCGAGCTCGTGATGGCCGAGGAATGCGGCTTCGATCTGCCAGAGGCAGGCGAGCGTCCTGCCCGCGCGTTCGATTCGCAGCGCGGTGCGGACCGGTTGATGGCGTTGCATGGCGTCGCGACGCTCGACGGCTTCGGCACGTTCAGCCGGGCGATGCTGGCGGCGGCAGCGGGGCTGATCGACTATCTCGAGCATGTCGGGCGCGGCAGCCTGCCGCTGCTGCTGCCGCCGGTGGTGCGCGAGGCGCGCGCCTTCCTGGCGATGGACGAAGCGACCCGCGCAAGCCTCGAAATCCTCTCCGCCAGCGGCGGCGGGCGCAAGGGCAGCCTGATCGAGGCCATCGACCGCTGCGTGACGAGCGCAGGCGCGCGGCTGCTGGCGGAGGACCTGGCGGCGCCGCTGACCGATCTTGCCGCCATCCGGGCGCGGCTCGAACTCGTCAGCTGGCTGCATGATGATCCGCTGCTGCGCGGTGATCTGCGCGCCGTGCTGCGCGCCGCGCCTGATGTGGGTCGGGCGCTGGGACGAATCGTGGCAGGCCGGGGAAGCCCGCGCGATCTGGGGCAGCTGCGTGATGGGCTGGGCGAAGCGCAACGGTTGCTGACCCTGCTCGCTGCGCGAAGCGACCGTCCGGAATTGGCCGATGCCTTGCTCCCCGCGCTGGGCGGTCACGGTGCCCTGATCGACCTGTTCAGTCGCGCGCTCGTCCCCGCCCCGCCGACCGAACGCACCAATGGCGGCTTCATCGCGGCGGGTTATGATGCGGCGCTCGATGCCCTGCGCGATGCCGCCGGTAATTCACGCCGAGCCATCGCGGCGCTTGAAGCGCGCTACCGCGACGAGACGGGCACGCCTTCGCTCAAGATCCGGCACAACGGCGTGCTGGGCTATTTCATCGAAGTCCCCGCGCGCCATGCCGACCGGCTGATGCAGCCCGATAGCGGCTTCACCCACCGCCAGACCATGGCAGGCGCGGTGCGCTTCAATGCGCTGGCGCTGCACGAGGAGGCGAGCCGGATCGCCGAAGCAGGCGGGCACGCCTTCGCGGCGGAGGAAGCGCATTTCGAGGACCTGACCGCCCGCGCGATTGCGGCGCGCGAAGCGATTGCGACAACGGCGGCGGCGCTCGCCCGGATCGACGTGGCAGCCGGGCAAGCCGAGCGCGCCGCGGAAGGGGCCTGGTGCCTGCCGCACCTTTCCGAAGATACAGCACTTTCCATTCGCGGCGGGCGGCATCCGGTGGTCGAGGCCGCGCTCGCGGCGCGCGGCGAGCGGTTTGTTGCCAACGACTGCCAACTGACCGCGCGCGACCGGCTATGGCTGATCGGCGGCCCCAACATGGGCGGCAAGTCCACCTTCCTGCGGCAAAACGCGCTGATCGTGATCCTGGCGCAGGCGGGCGGGTTCGTGCCCGCCGAGGCCGCCGAGATCGGCATTGTCGACCGCCTGTTCAGCCGCGTCGGCGCAGCGGACAATCTGGCGCGTGGGCGCTCCACCTTCATGGTCGAGATGGTCGAGACCGCTGCCATCCTTGCGCAGGCGGGAGAGCGCAGTTTCGTCATCCTCGACGAAGTGGGGCGCGGCACCTCGACCTACGATGGACTCGCTCTCGCTTGGGCGGTGGCCGAGGCCGTACACGAAGTGAATCGCTCGCGCTGCCTGTTCGCCACGCATTACCACGAGCTCGCACGGCTGGCGGAGACCTGCGACGCACTCTCGCTCCACCATGTGCGGGCGCGGGAGTGGAAGGGCGATCTGGTGTTGCTGCACGAACTGGCGGAGGGGCCGGCGGACAAGAGCTATGGCTTGGCCGTGGCGCGGCTGGCGGGCGTTCCCGCACCGGTGGTCAAGCGCGCCAAGTCGGTGCTCGACCGGCTGGAGAAGGGCCGCGCCGCGACGGGTGGGCTGGCGGCGGGGCTCGATGACCTGCCGCTGTTCGCGGCCGCGATCGAAGCGGCTGAGGAGAAAGTCGATGCACTGCGCGAGAAGCTCTCCACGATCGACATCGATTCGCTGAGCCCCCGCGCGGCGCTCGATCTCCTCTATGATCTGAAGCGCGAGCTGTGAGGGCGTGGCGCGCGCTCCTGCTGGCGCTGCTTGCCTGCCTAGCGATTCCAGCCATGGCCGGTGCGCCCAAAAAGCCGATCCAACTTGATCAGGAACTCTATCGCACCGTGGTCGAGCGCGTCCGGGCAGGCGAGAACTTCTATCCCGCAACAATGGCTGCGCAGCGCGAGCGCTCCTACCCGGTGCAGCCTGCGCTCGCCGTGCGCCCGCCGACGATGACCTGGTGGCTTGCGCTGTTTCCGAACACCGGAACGCGCACCGCAGCCTTGATCGCCCTCCTGTTCGGTGCGCTCATCGCGCTGCGACAAAGCCTGTCCGACCGCCCGCCTGTCGAAGCACTCAGTGTGGTGGCCTTGGCCGTGGCAGGACTGTTCGGCGCATTCTTTCCGGACAACGTCTATCTGCACGAGCAGTGGAGCGTGCTGCTGATCATGCTCTCGCTGGCGGCCTATCGGCGGCCATGGCTGATGATCGGGCTCGCGTTGCTGGCGGTGCTGGTGCGCGAGACAGCGCTGGCGTGGCTGGGAGCCATCGTTCTCCATGGCCTGTGGCAACGCGACTGGAAACGCGCCGGAATGGCAGCAGCAGCCATCGCGCTGGCCGCCGGTCTCTGGCTGGTGCACGCGCAATTCGTGGCCGCACAGGTCCAGCCCGGCGACCTCACCTCCCCCGGCTGGGTACGCTTCGGCGGCCTTCCGCTGGTGATCGACGCGCTGCGCCGCAATCTCGTGCTGACCGGCCTGCCCGGGCCGCTCGTGCTGGCGCTGGTGGCGGCGTCGCTTGCCGCGATGCTGCGCTGGGGCGGCGAGATGGAACGGATTGCCGCCGTCGGCAGCGCGGGTTTCCTTGCGGCGCTCACCGTCTTCGGACGGCCCGACAACGGCTACTGGGGCTTCATGGCCGCGCCGTTCGTGCTGCTGGGGCTGCCGCTGATCGCGCGGCAGTTACTTCCTCGACACCGCAAGACCGGCAGGCAGTAAAGCAAATACGATCTGGCCCGCCAGCCCCAGCATGCCGGGCGGACGCGCCATCCCAGCAAGTATGTCCTGCAAAGTCTGACCCAGGGCCAAGCCGAGCATTACTTCGCAGGCCATGAGAGCGGCAAACCCGACCACACCGGCAACAAGGGCATAAGCTGGCCGGGCAGACTGCCAATTGTGGAGGCACCAGCTGGCAAGCGGCAAGCAGGCTGCCAACAGAAGCGCGGTTTCGACGGCAACCGCAGCAAATGCGCCTATGGCAGGGGCAACGAAAAGAGTTCGGACGACGCCGAAAACAAGCCCGAGCGCAAAGCCGATCAAACCGTAAGCAAGTCCGGCGGTGATCGGACCGCGGATGCTCACGATCTCATACGCTCAGGAACAGCCCCGCCAGCGCTGCACTCATCAGGTTGGACAGCGCGCCCGCCGCCAGTGCTTTGAGGCCAAGCTTGGCGATCACAGGACGCTGGTTGGGCGCAAGGCTGCCCGAAACCGCCATCTGGATCGCGATCGAGCTGAAATTGGCGAAACCGCACAGCGCAAATGTCACGATGGCAACGGTGTGGGCGCTGAGGTCCTTCGCCGCGCTGAGATCGATGAAGGCAACGAATTCGTTGAGCACGATCTTGGTACCGAACAGGCCTCCCGCGTGCGCCGCCTCCGCCCAGTTGGGTGCGCCGAGGAGGAGGAATACGGGGGCAAAGATCGCGCCGAGGATCTGCTCGAACGAAAGGCCCGGATAGCCGATGTGCGCCCCGATGCTGCCGAGCAGGCCGTTGGCCATGGCCACCAGCGCCACAAAGGCGAGCACCATCGCACCGACCGCCACGGCAAGACGCACGCCCGTCTGCGCGCCCTGGCTTGCTGCCATGATGAGGTTGGCGGGGCGCTCCTCGTCCGGCGCGGAGACGGCGATGTGGGGGTTGGGCAGGTCCGCATCGGCGGGCGCTTCGGGCATCGGAGGCATGTCCGGCATGATCAGCTTGGCCATCAGCACCCCGCCCGGCGCCGACATGAACGCGGCGGCGACGAGGTAGTCCACCCGGATGCCCATCGCGGCATAGGCGGCAAGGATCGTCCCCGCGACGCCGGCCATGCCCACGCTCATCACGGTGAAGATCTGCGAGGGGTTGAGGCTGGCGAGATAGGGGCGAATGACGAGCGGCGATTCGCTCTGGCCGACGAAGATGTTGCTTGCCGCGCACAGCGCCTCGACGCGGCTGATGCCGGTGATCGCCTCGAGCCCACCGCCGATCCAGCGGATCACGAGTTGCATGATGCCCAGGTAGTAGAGGATCGAGATCAGCGCCGCGAAGAACACGATGGTCGGCAGCGCGGCGATGGCGAAGCTGCGGCCGCCGATGGCCGGATCGGCGAGCGGCCCGAACAGAAATGCGACGCCCGCCTTGGCATATCCGAGCAGCCCCTCGACCCCCGCCGCCGCGCCCTGCAAAGCGGCATTGCCTGGCGGAAAGTAAAGCACGAGCGCGGCAAACCCCGCCTGCAGCGCAAAGGCGGGACCCACCACCCGCAGCTTGATCGCCCGCCGGTTGGAGGAAAGCAGGACAGCAATCAGCAGAATCAGCGCCATGCCGGCGAGGCTCATCAAAACGCGCATCGCGGGCCTGCCGCTCCCCTGAAGACCAAGTCCGGCATGGCTTAAACGGGATTTGGCGCAGGGTCAAAATCCCGCTAACCGTTGTGGATGCAAGACAAGCCGCACGCCGCAACCGCTCCCAATTCGGGCATTCCCACCTCCCTGTTCGCCTTTTCGCTGCTCTATGGCGGGCTCGTGGTGCTGGCCGGCGTGCTCGGCACCAAGATCGCCGCGCTGGGGCATTGGCCGCTGGTCGGCGATCTGGCGGTCGAAAGCGGGATCTTCGCGTTCCTGCTGCTGGTGGTGATGGCAAGCGCGGTGGCCGAGCTGTTCGGGCAGGATGTCGCCAATCGGCTGGTGCGCTTCGGTTTCGTGCCGCTGATCTGTTCGATGCTGCTCCTGACCTTTGTGATCAACGTGGTGCCGCCTGCGCCGTTCTGGGGCGATCAGGATGCCTATGCCCGCCTGCTCGGCCAGGGCGCGCGGATGCAGTTTGCGGGGCTCATTTCCTACGGCACCTCGCAGACGCTCAATGTCTATGTGTTCTCGCGCCTTGCGGGCGGACGCGGCCGACTGCTTATGCTGCGCGCCTGGATCGCCAGCCTGCTGAGCCAGATGGTCGACACGCTGATCTTCATCACCATCTCGTTCGCCGGGGTGAAGGACGCCGCCGGCGTGCCGCTGCCGATCGGGGAAATCATGGCCGGGCAGATCGCTTCCAAGCTGCTGCTGTCCACGATCATGGTGCCGCCGCTGATCTGGGTCTTCGTGCAGCTGGGCCGCAAGCTGGACGGCCAGCGCTAGAAATATTGCGCCGCCGCGCCGCTTGGTCCAAAGCGCAGGCCGTCATGGCTACCACGCACGAACCCACCGCAGACGACGCCGCCCACCACAAGGCGATGCTCGCCAAGGCCGAAACGCTGACCGAGGCGCTGCCTTACTTGCAGCGATATGCGGGCAAGACGTTTGTGGTGAAGTATGGCGGCCACGCGATGGGCGATCCTGAACTTGCGCAGGACTTTGCCGAGGACATCGTGCTGCTGAAGGCGATCGGCATCAATCCGGTCGTCGTCCATGGGGGCGGCCCGCAGATCGGGCGGATGCTCAAGGCACTCGGCATCGAATCGCAGTTCGTCGATGGCCTGCGCGTCACCGACAAGCAGACCGCCGAAGTCGCCGAGATGGTCCTGGCGGGAGCGATCAACAAGGAACTCGTCAGCTGGATCGCCCGCGCGGGCGGCAAGGCCATCGGCATTTCCGGCAAGGATGGCGGCATGGTCATCGCCCGCAAGGTCGAGGCCAAGAAGGCGCCCAAGGCGATCAACGACAAGGACAGCGGCGAGCAGATCGTCGTCGACCTCGGCTTCGTAGGCGAACCGGCGCGGATCGACACAACGGTGATCGACACCATCACCGCTGCCAACATGATCCCGGTGATCGCCCCGATCGGCGTGGGCGAGGACGGCGAGACCTACAATATAAACGCCGACACCATGGCAGGCGCCATCGCAGCGGCGCTCGGCGCGGCGCGGCTGTTCCTGCTGACCGACGTGCCGGGCGTGCTCGACAAGGAGCGCCGCCTGCTGACCGACCTGACGCCAGCAGACATCACCCGCCTTGCCGAGGACGGCACGATCAGCGGGGGCATGATCCCCAAGCTCGAGACCTGCGTCCACGCGGTCGAAGCCGGATGCGAGGCGGCGGTCGTGCTGGACGGGCGCGTACCGCATGCCATGCTGATCGAGATCTTCACCGCACGCGGCGCGGGCACGCTGATCCGCGCGTGACGCGGGAACCGGCGGCTCGGCAAGGCGTTTGGGTCTGATGAACCTCCGCATTCTGTCCGCCGCCTACCTGCTGGCCCTTGGTGCCTGCCACGATCAGGCACCGGCGTCTCCGCCGGAAGCGACCGTCTCGCCAGTGCCGTCGCCACCTGCGCCCGCCCGTCCGCCAAGCTCGCGGGATCCGGACGTGGTCCTGCGCGCCTGGGGCGATGCGATCGAGGCGCGCGACTGGACGACCGTGCGCGCGTTCTGGGGCGATCAGGGGGCACGCAGCGCTCTTTCCGAGACCGACTTCGCAGTGCGCTGGTCCGGCCTGCACTATCCCAGGGTGACGCCCAGCAAGGGGCAGAGCCAGGGCGCGGCCGGTTCGACCTACTACACCGCGCCGGTGACGATCACCGACGGCAAGCGCGTGATCACCGGCGAAGTCGTGATGCGGCGGGTCAACGACATCGAAGGCGCCACTCCGGAGCAATTGCGCTGGCACATCGAGAGCACCACACTCGTGCCCTGAGATTGCTTGTTTTCCCGAAGAACTGCTGGACAAATTTGTATGCAACACATACAAGTTTGTCCGGCGCCGTCGGCCGTTCGGCGAGGGAGCCCTTGTGGGGCGGGGAGAGGGTCGGCTAGGAGCGTGGCTCCTTGCTGACATAGGGAATGCGTGATGCTGTTCTACCAACTGATCAATGCCATACTCCTGCTCATTGGCATCGTTCGAGCAGTCGTCATCGTTCAATTCATCCTGTTCCTGCTGGTCGCATTCAATGTCGTCAGTATGCGCAACAAGTTCGTCTCCGCGCTCAACACTGCGCTCAGCGCAATTCTGGACCCGATTCTCGATCCGATCCGGCGGGTTATGCCCAATACCGGCGGGATCGACTTTTCACCCATGGTAGTGATCTTTGGCCTCAGCCTGCTGGCCGAGCTGGTGGGCTTCATCGGTCAATTGGCGCTGCAGATCTGAAGCCCCCCTCAAGAGAGTACCCCAATGACTGCCGCGATCATCGATGGAAAAGCCTTTGCCGCGAACCTGCGTGGCAAGGTGGGTGAACTTGCCGCCGCGTTCGAAGCCAAGGCCGGGCGCAAGGCGGGCCTTGCGGTGGTGCTGGTGGGCGAGGACCCGGCGAGCCAGGTCTACGTCCGCTCCAAGGGCAAGCAGACCGTGGAAGCCGGCATGGCGAGCTTCGAGCACAAGCTGCCGGCCGAGACGCCGGAGGCCGATCTCCTTGCGCTGGTCGAGCAGCTGAATGTCGATCCCGCTGTCGATGGCATTCTCGTGCAGTTGCCGCTGCCGAAGCACATGGACGAGCAGAAGGTGATTTCCGCGATCAATCCCGACAAGGACGTCGACGGCTTCCACGTGATCAGCGCTGGCCGCCTCGCGGTGGGCCAGCCTGGCTTCGTACCCTGCACGCCGCTGGGCTGTCTGATGCTGCTGAGAGACCGGCTGGGCTCGCTTTCGGGCCTCGATGCCGTCGTGATCGGGCGCTCCAACATCGTCGGCAAGCCGATGGCGCAACTGCTGCTGGCCGAAAGCTGCACCGTGACCATCGCGCACAGCCGCACCAAGGACCTGCCCGAAGTCGTGCGCCGCGCCGATATCGTGGTCGCGGCGGTCGGCCGTCCGGAAATGGTCAAGGCGGACTGGGTCAAGCCGGGCGCAACCGTGATCGATGTCGGCATCAACCGCGTGCCGGCGGCCGAGGAAGGCAAGACGCGGCTTGTGGGCGACGTGGATTATGCCGGCGCCATGGCGGTTGCCGGTGCCGTCACGCCGGTCCCGGGCGGGGTCGGCCCGATGACCATCGCCGTGCTGCTGCGCAATGCGCTCGTCGCAGCCTACCGCAATGCCGGGCTGGAGCTGGCGGCGGACGCGATCTGAGGCGCCTGCCTTTCTATTGCCGCCCGCCTGCTCTAGGCAGGGCGGCATGAAGCGGCTGTTCCCCCTCGTCCTGTTGGCTAGCGCCCTGCCTTTGGCCGCGCAGGACATCCGTCCGGCGATAACCCCCATCGGCAATCCCAGCGCGCTGATCGCGGCGGAAAGCGCCTTTGCGCGGTTGGCGCGCGAGAAGGGGCAGTGGACGGCCTTTGCCGAGACCGCGACCGACGAGGCGGAAATGTTCGTGCCGCAGCGGACGCTCGCCAAGGCGTGGCTCAAGGGCCGCGCCAATCCGCCACAGGCGGTGCAGTGGCAGCCCAGTTCGGTGTGGATGAGCTGCGACGGCAGCGCGGGCGTGACCTTCGGCGGCTATCAGGCCGGGGCGGGATATGGCTGGTTCTCCACCGTTTGGGAGCGCCAGAAGAAGAAGGGCGACTACAAGTGGGTGCTCGATCAGGGCGGGGACCTTGCCGCACCGCTGGCAGGCGCCGACTTCATCACCGGCAAGGTGGCGGACTGCGTGCCGCGTCCGCGCCGCGATCCGCTGGCGGATGATCCGCCGCCCCCGCCCAAGGTGCCCAAGGCGGCCCCGCCACCGCTGCGCCCGCTGCCCGGCCCGATCCCGGCGCTGAACGCACCCGCAGGCGCTGACAGCAAGGATGGCCGCTCGATCGATGGCACGATTGCCTGGCGCTCGACGGTGCTCCCCGGCGGGACACGCGAGTGGACGGTGTGGATGTGGCAGGACGGCAAGATGAACGAGGTGCTGAAGCGCACCGAAGTCGCGAAGAACGAAGGATAGGACGATGCTGGCGCTGTTCCTCTCCGCCTTCACGACGCTGTTCGTGGTGATCGACCCGCCCGGCTGCGCACCGATCTATGCTGGCCTCACTGCCAACGCCACGCCCCGGCAGGCCTTCATCATGGCCTTGCGGGCATGCCTGATCGCCAGCGGCATCCTGATCGTGTTCGCCCTGTTCGGCGAGGACCTGCTTGGCGCGCTGCACATCGAGCTCGACAGCTTCCGCATCGCGGGCGGGATCATGCTGTTCATGATCGCGCTCGACATGGTGTTTGAGAAGCGCACCGAACGGCGCGAGGAGCGCGCGGAGAAAGTACGCAGCCAGCAGCCGCATGTGGAGGACGTCTCGGTCTTCCCGATGGCCATGCCGATGCTGGCGGGTCCGGGCTCGATCGCCTCGGTCATGCTGCTCACGGCGCGCGCAAAGGGCCTTCAGGAAACGCTGGTGATCCTCGGCGCGCTGGGCGCGGTGATGACGCTGAGCTTCATCGCCCTCGTCGCCGCGCGGCCGATCATCCGCGCGCTGGGTTCGCAGGTGGAAGCGGTGATCACGCGGTTGCTCGGCGTGCTGCTGGCCGCGCTGGCGGCGCAGTTCGTGATCGACGGGCTGAAAGCGCAGTTCTGAATTACTGCAGCGTCACCCGGCCATCGTCGGAATCGCGCCGCCCGAAGAACTGCATGAGCTGAACCAGCAGCTCGCAGCGCGCGGTCAGGTTGTCTGCTTCGAGCAGGGCCTGCTTGGCAGCGGCATCGAACGGCGCGATCTGCGAGACGCCGTTGATCAGCGAGACATCGTCGAGCCGGCCGACCGAATCCCAATCGACCGAATAGCCCTGCGCTTCGGCAAAGCGGCGCGCCTCGCGCTCGAACGAGGCGCGCTCGACAGCGCTGAGGCTGGCGCCCGCGTCGTCTTCGATCAGCTCACCCTCGACCTGGCGGAACGGCGTCGTGACATCGAGTTCGCGCAGCAGCCGGAAGCGGGAAATGCCTTCGAGGATCACGTTGTAGCGCCCGTCCTCCATCGCTTCGACTTCGCCGATCTTGCCGACACAGCCGATCTGGAACAGCGGCGCGCCTTCGTACTGGCCCTGCGGCTGGATCATCGCAATGCGCCGATCGCGCACCAGCGAATCGGAAATCATCGCCCGGTAGCGCGGCTCGAAGATGTGCAGCGGCAATTGCAACCCGGGGAACAGCAGCGCGCCGGTCAGCGGGAAGATCGACAGGCGCAAGGTCTTGGTGTCCTGACCCATGCGCCTAGCCGAACAGCACGGTGGAGAGCTTGCGCCGGGTGGCGGCGACCCACGGATCCTCGAGACCGATGGCTTCGAAGATCTGGAGCAGTCGCGTGCGGGCGGCGCCTTCGTTCCACGCACGGTCGCGGGCGACCATGCCAAGTAGAAGAGTGGCGGCCCCGTCGCGATCACCGGCGGCGTAGAGGCCGTTGGCGAGCGCGAGTTCCGCGTCCATGTCGCCCGGATTGGCGGCGACGGCGGCGCGCAGGCCGTCGAGTTCGCTGGGTTCGGGCGCATCGGCAGCTAGCGCGAGGGCAGAGCGGGCCTGTGCCAGCGCCTGGTCTTCCGCCAGCTTGGGATCGAGCGAGGCGAGGACTTCCTCGGCCGCCGCCTTGTCGCCCGCCAGGAGCAGCGCGCGAATCAGGCCGGAGTGAGCGGCGGCATTGTCGGGTGCGATTTCGGCGATCTGCGAGAAGATGCCGACTGCGCGCTCGCCGTCGCCGCCGGCGAGCACTTCCTCGCCCATCGCGAGCAACGGGGCGATATCCTGCTCGGGCTCCTCCCCGCCGCGGATGGGCAGACGGGCGATCATCTGGTCGAGCATCTGGCGCAGCTGCGATTCGCTCCGCGCAGGCGTGAGGTCTGCCACCGGCTGGCCCTGGAACATGGCATAGACAGTAGGGATCGAACGCACCTGGAACTGCGCGGCGATGAACTGTTCCTCATCGACGTTGATCTTGGCGAGGACGACGCCCTTGTCGGCATATTCGCCGCAGACCTTTTCGAGCACCGGGGTGAGCGCCTTGCACGGCCCGCACCATTCCGCCCAGAAATCGAGCACGACCAGCTTGGTCATCGAGGGTTCGACCACGGCCTTGCGAAAGCGGTCCACCGCTTTCTGTTCTTCTAGATTGAGGCCGAGGCTTGCCACTGGATGGTCTCCGCACTGAATAGTCTTTCCCCCATGTGGGAAGCGAGGGGCATTCGGCAAGGGCATTTGCGGGCAAGCAGGGCCGGGATGCCACCGAGACGCATTTTTGCTGTTGCGCAGGCCACGGAGGGAAGCTAAGGGCGCGCTTCACCCCGGTCGGGGGCCTTTTGGCAGCCCGATCCGAAACGCACGAGCGGGCGTAGCTCAGGGGTAGAGCACAACCTTGCCAAGGTTGGGGTCGAGGGTTCGAATCCCTTCGCCCGCTCCAGTTTCTCTCCTCACATCGCAGTCGTTCCGGTTGGCCATACGGGCTAGCCTCCGCGATTCTCGCGTCCTATCCTGATCAGGTTGACACGGTTGACACAGTCCTGAGCGAAAACTCGGGAGGGGGCCTGCGAGGGCTTCCGCGGCGGCGCTGGTTCGCGATTTGACGGGCATCAAGGAGCATCGCGCCGGTTTACCGCAGGACGCACTGTGTAGGACAGGGGATTGTGCGCCGGTCTGGCGGCAGCCTGCATCGAAACCCTTGTTTTCGCGCCTGCCAGCGATAGGTTTCGCCGGTGGACAGGCCATTGCGGCCGACCCGCATTCCACGTCCGGGCGCCAGACCCGGCGGGACCAACGAGAGGAACGAGCATGACCGGCACGCTGCCCGCGCACCCCTACAAGGACTATTACGGCAACTTCATCGGGGGCCGCTGGGTCGATGCCGCGGACGGGCGGCGGTTCGACAATCCCTCGCCGATCACCGGCAAGGTGATCACTTCGCTGGCGCGCTCTTCCGCCGCCGATGTGGAAGCCGCGCTCGATGCCGCGCATGCCGCCAAGGACGCGTGGGGGCGGACGAGTCCGGCCGAGCGCGCGCTGATCCTGAACCGCATTGCCGACCGCATGGAAGCGAACCTTGCCCTGCTCGCCACCGCAGAGACGTGGGACAACGGCAAGCCGATCCGCGAGACCATGGCGGCAGACATGCCGCTGGCCATCGATCACTTCCGTTACTTCGCCGGGTGCATCCGCGCGCAGGAAGGCGGAATTTCGGAGATCGACCACGACACGATCGCCTACCACTTCCACGAACCGCTGGGCGTCGTCGGCCAGATCATCCCATGGAACTTCCCGATCCTCATGGCCGTGTGGAAGCTCGCCCCGGCGCTCGCCGCGGGCAACTGCGTGGTGTTGAAACCCGCCGAGCAGACCCCGGCTTCGATCCATGTGCTGCTGGAGCTGATCGGCGATCTGCTGCCGCCGGGCGTGCTCAACGTGGTCAACGGCTTCGGGCTGGAGGCGGGCAAGCCGCTCGCGCAGAGCCGCCGCATCGCCAAGATCGCCTTCACCGGCGAGACGACGACCGGCCGCCTCATCATGCAGTACGCCAGCGAGAACCTGATCCCTGTGACGCTGGAGCTGGGCGGCAAGTCGCCCAACATCTTCTTTGCCGACGTGATGGATGCCGATGACGATTTCTTCGACAAGGCGCTTGAGGGCTTTGCCATGTTCGCGCTCAACCAGGGCGAGGTTTGCACCTGCCCCAGCCGCGCACTGATCCAGGAATCGATCTACGACAAGTTCATGGAGCGCGCCGTCGCCCGCGTCGAAAAGATCGTGCAGGGCAGCCCGCTCGATGCTGCGACGATGATCGGGGCGCAGGCTTCGTCGGAGCAGCTGGAGAAGATCCTCTCCTACTTCGAGATCGCGCGGGGCGAAGGCGCCAGGGTGCTGACGGGTGGCGAGCGGAACATGATGCCGGGCGACATGGCGGGCGGCTATTACATCAAACCGACCATCCTTGAAGGCCACAACAAGATGCGCGTGTTCCAGGAGGAAATCTTCGGCCCCGTGGTGGCGGTGACGACCTTCAAGGATGCCGAGGACGCACATGCCATCGCCAATGACACGCTCTATGGCCTTGGCGCGGGCGTGTGGACGCGCAGTGGCACGCAGGCCTATCGCACGGGGCGCGCGGTGCAGGCGGGGCGCGTGTGGACCAATTGCTACCACGCCTATCCGGCGCACGCGGCGTTCGGCGGCTACAAGCAATCGGGCATCGGGCGCGAGAACCACAAGATGATGCTCGACCACTACCAGCAGACCAAGAACCTGCTGGTGAGCTACAGCCCCAAGGCGCTGGGCTTCTTCTGAGGGCATGACGAGCGTTTCCGCCACACCCGAAGCGCTGGCCCTGCTCGGCGAGATCGTCGCCGAGCATGGGCCGGTGCTGTTCCACCAGTCTGGCGGGTGCTGCGACGGCTCCTCGCCGATGTGCTACCCGGCGGGCGAGTTTCGCGTCGGCGCGGGAGACGTGCTGCTGGGGATCGTGGGCGATGCGCCGTTCTATATCGGCGCGCTGCAGGCCGAGGCCTGGGCCGGTTCGGGCGACGGGTTGGACCTGCTACTCGACGCCGTGCCGGGACGCGGGGGCATGTTCAGCCTTGATAACGGCCGCGAGCGGCGCTTCCTGATCCGCTCGGGAGCCTGCGCGGTCTGAACCATCGGTCTGGCGGAAAATGCGACGGCCATCCAAGGGGCCGCCTCTTTTTTTGCGCGGTTGACATGATATCTGTCATGTGAAAATTTCGGCCCCGAAGGAGAGGCTGAATGAACCGTGCCGAACAGAAAGCGGCAACGCGCGAAAAGATCCTCGATCTGGCGGCGGAGCGGCTGCGGCGCGAGGGGATGGGCGGCAATGCCGTCCACCGCCTCATGCGCGATGCCGGGCTTACGCATGGCGGCTTCTATGTGCATTTCGAGAGCAAGGAAGCGCTCGATATCGCGGCGCTGGAGCGGGCGATGGAGAGCCTGGGCGGGCTGGCCGGCAAAGTCCCGGCGGACCTGCCGCGCGCCGGGCGGCGGGCGCAGATGGCGGCACGCTATCTCTCGCGCTCGCACCGCGATCATCCTGAAACCGGCTGCCCGCTGGCCGCGCTGGTAAGCGAAGTGCCGCGCGGCGGAGAGGCCTTTCGCGAGGCCTATGCGGGGGCCGTCGCGGGCGCGCTGGTGGATCGGCAGGAGGCGCTGGGGCCGACGCCGCCGGGCGAGGATATCGCGCTGCTCGCGCTGATGATGGGCGGGCTCGCGCTCGCGCGGGCCATTCCGGACAAGACGCTGTCGGACGCCGTGCTGATGGCGTGCCGCGATGCCAGCGCCGTGCTGGCCAATGCTTACGAAGAACGCCGGGGAGACGAGGCATGACCGAGACGTGGCAGCCGACCGCCTGCATGATCTGTTCGATGAATTGCGGGATCGAGGTGCAGACCGAGGGTGAGCGCATCGTGCGCGTGCGGCCTGACAAGGCGCACCCGGTGACCAAGGGCTATGTCTGCGAGAAAGCGCAGCGAATGGAAGCCTACCAGCAGGGGCGCGACCGGCTCTCCTCCCCGATGCGGCGGCGGGCGGACGGCACCTATGAGGCGGTCGATTGGGATACTGCCATCAGCGAAGTCGCCGTGCGGCTGGCGGCGGTGCGCGATGCCCATGGCGGCGAGAGCATTCTCTACTATGGCGGCGGCGGACAGGGGAACCACTTGCCCGGCGTCTATGCGCAGGCGACGCTGGCAGCGCTCGGCGTACGCTATCGCTCCAACGCGCTGGCGCAGGAGAAGACCGGCGAGGCCTGGGTGCAAGCGCGCATGTTCGGCTGCGGCATGCACCACGATTTCGAACATGCCGAAGTGGCGCTGCTGATCGGCAAGAACCCGTGGCAATCAAACGGCTTCCCGCGGGCCCGCGTGGTGCTGCGCGAGATTGCTGCCGATCCGGCCCGCTCGATGATCGTGATCGATCCGCGCCGCAGCGAGACGGCGGCGATGGCGGACTATCACCTCGCCATCCGGCCTGGCACCGATGCCTGGTGTCTCGGCGCGCTGGCGGCGGTGCTGGTGCAGGAAGGGATCGCCAATACGGCGTGGATGGACGCGCACGTCAGCAATGCAGAGCCGGTGCTCGAAGTGCTGAAGCGCGTGCCGGTGAGCCAGTTTGCGCAGGTCTGCCAGGTGGACGAAGACCTGCTGCGCGCGGCGGCGCGGCGCATGGCGGCAGCATCGTCGATGGCCTCGATGGAAGACCTCGGCATGCAGATGGGCGTCCATTCGACGCTCGGCTCCTATCTTCACCGACTGATCATCGGCCTCACCGGCAGCTTTGGCCGCAAGGGGACGAGCTATGCCTTCGTGCCGTTCCGTCCACTGGGCGGGGGCGGCAGCGCGAACGCGGGGAGCGCGGCGCGGCCGAGCGGGGAGCGCAACTGGAAGCGTTCGCCCGTCACCGGGTTTCCGGTGATCATGGGCCTCATTCCCTGCAACGCGATCAGCGAGGAAATCCTCACCGACCATCCGCACCGCTTCCGCGCGATGTTCATCGAAAGCGCGAACCCGGTGCATTCGTTGGCCGATACGGCGCGGATGCGCGAGGCGCTGCGCGCCCTGGAGTTCAGTGTGGTGATCGACGTGGCGATGACCGAGACGGCGAGCGAGGCCGATTATGTGCTGCCGGCATGCAGCCAGTTCGAGAAGGCCGAGGCGAGCTTCTTCAACTTCGAGCCTGCCGAGAACGCCTTCCAGTTGCGCCACCCGCTGTTTGCCCCGCGTGAAGGGACGCTGGAGGAAGGCGCCATCCACACCCGGCTGTGCGAGGCGCTGGGCGTGCTGAGCGCCGAGATGGTGGAGCCCTTGAAGGCGGCGGGAGGGAACCTTGACGGGTTTGCCATGGCCTTTGCGCAGATGGCTGCAGCACAGCCGGCGATCATGGCAGTAGCGCCGGTGCTGCTTTACCGCGCGCTGGCGAATGCCTTGCCCGAGGGCATGACCAATGCGGCGGCCTTGTGGGGCGTGGCGCAGATCTTCGTGCGCAACTTCCCGGAGCAGGCGGCGGCGGCAGGCTTTGCCGGGCCGCTGGCGGGCAACCGGCTGTTCGAGGCTATCCTCAATTCGCCCTCAGGCACGGTGTTCTCGCGCATCGAGCATGGCGGGTGGGACTTGGTGCGCCAGCCGGGGCAGCGCATCAATCTGCATGTCCCGGAAATGCTCGAGCTGCTGATGGCGCTCGATCCGGCGGGCCCGCCAGTCGATCCCGACTATCCGCTGATCCTTTCCGCAGGAGAGCGGCGCACCGAGACGAGCAATACCAGCATCCGCGACGCCACCTGGCTGCGCAAGGGTACGCTCAACAGCACGCTGCGCATCCATCCGGGCGATGCCGCGCAATTCGGGCTTGGCGAAGGCGATGCGGTCGACGTGGTGACGCGGCGCGGGCGTGCGCGGGCGGCGGTGGAGATCCACGAGGGCTGCCGACCGGGCCATGTCTCGCTGCCCAACGGGCTGGGGCTGGACGTGCGGCAGGCGGATGGATCGGTGCGGCGACAGGGCGCTGCGCTCAACGAGCTGACCGACTACCGCTGGCGCGATCCGGTGGTGGGGACGCCCTGGCACAAATACGTGCCTGCGCGGCTGGAGAAGGTTGCTTAGCGCTTGCTGCAGCGCTTGCGACCGAGCGCAGCTGCGAAGGGCAGCAGGATCCACGGGAACAGCACAGCGAAGAACGCGGCCTGCGCGGAGAAGGCGATGCCGCTCGGCGCGACGAGGAAGGCGTAGACGCTCCAGCTGAGGAGGATGGCCCAGCCTGCAAACCACGTGCGCAGAAACGCCTGGAACCGTTCGGGCCGCGACTGCAGGCTCTGGAAGCAGACATGCAGGGTGAGCGGCTGGGCGACAGCTTTAGCGCGCGCGGGGCGGGGCGAGTTGTTCATGGCATCAGGCCTTCGATAGCCCGGCACGATCGGGCTGGGGGTGGAACACAGCGTGCTCCAAGGTGTGTTCGCAGCCGAAGCGCGTTTCGTTACCGGGCAGTCTGAAAGCAAAAAGGGTGGCACCCGGACGGGATTGCGGGGGGGGATGGCTCCCGCCCGGGTGCTGGGGCTCTGCGCGGCCAGGGATGTGCCGCCAGAGCGCTAGGGGCCGCCGGGAAGGGAGGGGGGAACCGGCGGCTGCAGAACCTATGTAGGTAGTCAAACCTAGCTTTGGTAGGGGGATAAACTGCAACGCTATGTTTCATTTTTTGAAAGGGCGGCGAGCTGTGCTTCAAGCGCGGCGATCCGCGCATCACGCTCGGCAAGGGCTGCGGCGACATCTTCTGCGGGCAGCAATTGCGGGATGTGCTGCGGGCAATTGATGTCCCACGCAGTGATCGTGAAGACCATCGCCTGTTCGGGAACGCCGCGATAATCGGGAGCGGCGAGCGCGGCGTTGAGCTCGGCATCGCCTTCGATCACGTCAAGCTCACCCCAGATCTTGATGCGGCGGCGATTGGCGTAGTCCATCAGGAAGATGAACGCCTTGCGGTTCTCTGCCGCATTGCCGGTGGTGATGTATTGCCGGTTGCCGCGGAAATCGGCGAAGGCGAGGCGCTTGTCATCGAGCACCTTGAGGAAGCCCTTGGGCCCGCCACGATGCTGGATATAGGGCTGGCCATCGGCGCTGGCACTGCCAAGGTAGAAGCTGCGCACATCGGCGATGAACGCGGCGAGGCGCGCATCGACGCGATCGGCCATGATCATCCCGGCGTAGTGGTGGCGCGAACCCTTGCGGATCTGCGCGGCCTTGATCGAGGGCGAGAAGGCGTGATCGGTGGGGTCTGGAGCTTCGGACATCGGCGGAAACCCTTCCTGCGTGGTTGGTCCCGTTGTAGCCCTCCCACGCCGGACGACCAGCCACCCGGCGCGCAAGGCACCCTTGCGCCAAACGGATGGGGCAGCCTGTCGTCAGATCACCGAAAGCTGCGCCACCGTCGTCGTCAGACTGCTGTCGCTGTAGAACGTGTAGTCGTTCCCGCTCTGCGTGTAGATCGCGCCGCCCGCGATCTGCAGCGTATCGCCCGCGTTGAAATCGAGCGTGAGGTGCGAGGCATTGCCCGCCCCCGCCACGCTCTGGATGAAGCTGGCATCGACTGTCAGGCTGGCGTTGGTGCCGCTGGCGTTGAAGTCGATCGTCTCGACCCGGCTGAGCACGCCGGCCAACTGGGCTGCGGAGACCGTGCCGGAACCCGCCGCCAACGCGACGGTATCGCTGCCAGCCCCGCCATCGATGCTGAAGCCCGCGCCGAGAGTGAGCGTAAAGCCGTCGGCAAAGCTGGAGCCGATCACGCTCTCGATGCCGGAAAGGGTATCGCCCGCCGCATCGCCCGCGCTGCCGGTGCCGGTCCCTGCCCCGCCACCGCCAAGCGACAGGGCGACCGCGCTGCCCGACTGCGAATAGTCGGCGATATCGGTCCCCGCCCCGCCGATGAGGCTGTCCGCCCCTGCGCCGCCTGCCAGGCGATCGTTGCCCACGCCGCCATCGAGAACATTGGCGCCGCCGTCGCCGGTCAGGCGGTCGTTGAAGGCCGATCCGATGAGGTTTTCGATCGAGGTGTAAGTATCGCCTGCCGCTTCGTTGGTGTTGAAGGAACTGTCGGCAAGGTTGGCCGCGACGCCCAGTGTCGAATTGGCGTAGGTGACGGTGTCCGTGCCCGCGCCGCCATCGAGCACATCGCTGCCAAGCCCGCCGTTCAGGAGGTCGTTGCCGGCCTCGCCATAGAGCGTGTCGTTGCCCGCGCTGCCGGAGATCGTGTCGTCACCACCGCCACCGCGGAAAGTTTCGTCCGCGCCGGTGCCGAGGAAAGTATCGGCAAGGCTGGTGCCGATGACCTGCTCGATACCGCTGAGCAAGTCGCCCGCCGCATCGCCGCCGCTCGAGGCGGTGCCGTCCAGCCGGGCTGTGACCGATGCGGTTGACGCCGAATAGTCGATCGTATCGAACCCGCCGCCGCCGATGATCGTGTCTGCCCCGGCGCTGCCATAGAGCGTGTCGTCACCGAGGCCGCCGTCGAGCAGTTCGATACCCGCACCACCGCGCAAGGTATCATTGAAGGCGGAACCCACGACGCCTTCAATAGAGATGTAGCTATCACCCACCGCATCGGAGGCCGTGACGACAAGGCTGCCGCTGGCAAAGCTGGCGATGATCGCGCTGGTGGAATTGGCGAAGGAGACGCTGTCCGTCCCCGCTCCGCCGTCGAGCACGTCCGCACCGGCGCCGCCGACGAGCACGTCGTTGCCATTGCCGCCGCGCAGCGTATCGGCGCCGGAGGTGCCCGAGAGCGTATCGTCGAAGGCCGAGCCGATGAGGATTTCGATGCCAGTCAGGCGGTCACCGATCGCCTCATTGCCCAAACCGACAGTGCCGTCGAGATAGGCTGTTACCCCGCCGGTCGAATTGGCATAGGTGAAGGTATCGGTACCCGCCCCGCCATCAACCGTATCAGCCCCGGTGCCGCCGTCGATGAAGTCGTTGCCGTTGCCCCCGTTCAACGTATCGTCGCCGACAAAGCCGCTGATCGTATCGTCGCCATCGCCGCCGCTGATGGTCTCATTCGAATTCGAGCCGACCAACGTATCGTTGAAAGCCGAACCGATCAGGCCCTCGATCGAAGTCAGCACGTCGCCCTGGGCAAATCCGCCATTTGCCGCCGTGCCGTCGAGATAGACCGAGACGGCCGCGGTGGAATCCGAATAATCTGCCGTATCGAAGCCGTTGCCGCCGTTGAGCGTATCGGCCCCCGCCCCGCCGCGCAGGAAATCGTCGCCCGCACCGCCGCTGAGCACGTTGGCATTGGCATCGCCGATCAGCGTATCGGCACTGCCGGAGCCGGTGAGGTTTTCGATGCTGACATAAGTATCGCCCGCGGCATCGCCTGCGCTGCCGCTGCCCGCGAGCAGGCTTGCGGTGACGCCTGATGCGGAGTTCGCATAGCTGACGGTATCCGAGCCATTACCACCGTCGAGCACGTCGGCACCGGCATCGCCGCGCAGGGTGTCGTTGCCGTCCATGCCATAAAGTGTGTTGTTGCCGCTGCTGCCCCACAGCGTATCGTCGAACTGGGAACCCTGCAGAATCTCGATATTGAGAAGGACGTCGCCCTGTGCCTCGCTCCCGCTGCCGGCGGTGCCATCAAGCCCCACAGTGACCGTACCGGAGCCGCTGTAGCTGACGGTATCGATCCCGCCGCCGCCGTCGATCCGGTCCGCACCGCCGAGGCCGCGGAACCATTCGGCGGCGTTGGTGCCGGTCACGCTGTCGGCCTGGTTGGTAAGGTAGATGATCTGGAAGTTCCGGTAGGTATCGCCCGCCGCATCGCCGCCCACGCCGAGTGTCACGCCGTCGAGGTTGATGGTGACGCCGGTGGTCACCGAGACGCTTTGCGGCTGGAAGGGGTCGGTGCCGAAGAAAAGCGTGTTGGTGCCCGCGCCGCCATCGAGCGCATCGGCGCCTGCACCGCCGGAAATGCGATCATCGCCATTGCCGCCGATGATCGTGTCGTTGCCGCCGAGGCCGATCAGGAAGTCGTTGCCGTCGCCGCCGGACAGCACATTGTTGCCGCTGTTGCCCTGAAGCGTATCGTTGTAGGCCGAGCCGGTGAGGCTTTCGATGCTGACATAAGTGTCGCCCAGCGCGTCGCCTGCCGTGCCGCTGCCTGCATTGAGATCGGCGGTGACGGCACTGCCGGCGGCGGAATAGTCGACCGTATCGTTGCCGGCGCCGCCGTCCATGTAATCGAAGCCGCTGCCGCCGAGGAAGGTGTCGTTGCCCGCATCGCCGAACAGCGTGTCGCTGCCGGCGTCACCGTCGATGAGGTCGTCGCCTGCACCGCCGCGGATGGTGTTGCCGCCGCTGCTGCCGACGAGCGTGTCGTTGAAGCCCGAGCCGATGAGACTGGCGAAGCCGGTGAACGTATCGCCCGCCGCATCGCCGAGTGTGCCGGTGCCGGCGGCGAGGTTGGCCGCGACGGCAGATCCGGCGGAGGCATAGCTCAATGTGTTGTTGCCTGCCCCGCCGCTGAGCACGTCGACACCCGCACCACCGTCGATGGTATCGTCGCCGTCCTCGCCATAAAGCGTGTCCGCACCGGCACCACCCTGGATCACGTCGTTGCCGAAGCTGCCCCAGATCGTGTTGGCATTGGCATCGCCGGTAAGCGTATCCGCGCCGTTGCCGCCCTGGATGTTCTCGAAGCCCGTAAGAGTATCGCCCGCCGCATCGCCGCCGCTCGCCGCGCCGGTGAGCAAGTTGACGGTGACGCCCACATTCGCGCCGAGATAGCTGACCGTGTCGATCCCGGCGCCGCCATCCATCGCGTCGGCCCCGGCCCCGCCAAGGATCACGTCGTTGCCCCCGCCGCCGCGCAGGTTGTTCGTGCCGGAACTGCCGGTGATCGTATCGTCGAAAGCAGAGCCAAGCGCATTTTCGACAGTGCCGGGAACGAAGAAATCGCCTTCCGCATCGCCGCCGATGTTGTTGGTTCCCGTACCGAGATTGATCGAGATGCCGGCGCCGGAAGCCGAGTAGTCGACCGTATCGGTGCCGGTGCCGCCGTCGATGGTATCCGCACCCGCGCCGCCGATCAGGATGTCGTTGCCGCTGCCGCCATAGAGCGTGTCGTTCCCCGCGCCGCCATCGATCGTATCGTTGCCGTCGTTGCCGTAAACGGTCTCGGCGGCGGCTGAGCCGATGAAGGTGTCATTGAAGGCGGAGAGCGACCACACCTCGATGTTCGCGAAGGTATCGCCTTGCGCGAGCCCGGTGGACAGCGCGGCATCATTGACGTTGACGGTGAGCGCGCTCGTCGAGCTGGTGTAGTCGACCGTATCGGTCCCCGCGCCGCCATCGAGCGTATCCGCACCGAGCCCGGGCGCGAGCACATCGTCGCCCGCGCCGCCGAAGATCGTATCGGCATTGGCCGAACCGTAGATCACATCGGAAAGTCCCGAGCCGATCACGCGTTCGACATTGACCAGCACGTCCCCATTGGCCTCGCCCGCGCTGCCGGGAGTGCCGTCCATGCGCACGATGACGCCGCCGGCGGTAGAATAGTCCGCCGTGTCGAAGCCGTTGCCGCCATCGAGCACGTCCGCACCGGCGCCGCCGATCAGGGTGTCGTCGCCATCGCCGCCGAGCAGCGTTTCGTTGAAGCCCGCGCCGATCAGCGTATCTGCCAGCGCGGAGCCGATCACGCGTTCGACGCCGATGATCGTGTCGCCCTCGGCGTCGCCGCCGCTGGAGGCGGTGCCGTCGAGCCGGACGGTGACGCCCGCGAGGCTGGCGGAGTAATCGACCGTATCGGTGCCGGTGCCCCCGTCGATGCTGTCGGCCTGGCTGAACGACACGAAGGTATCGTTGCCGCCCCAGCCATAGAGCGCGGTGGCGGCGATGGTGCCGCCGCGCAGTGTGTCGCCGTAGTTGGTCGAGCCGTAGATCACTTCGACGCCGGTGAGCACGTCTCCCGCCGCCCAGCCACCGGAGCCGGCCGACCCGTTGTTGGTGACGATGACCGCCGAATTCGAGTTGCGGTAGTCGACGGTGTCGATGCCCGATCCGCCGGTGACGAGGTCTGCGCCGAGGCCGGTCACGATCACGTCGTCTCCCGCGCCGCCGTCAAGCACATCCGCGCCGTCGGCGCCGTAGAGGGTATCGCTGCCGCCCCCCGCAAGGATGGTCGAACCGGTGGCTGCGGCGTAGATCGTGTCGTTCTGCGCGGAGCCGATCACGGTCTCGATATCGAACAACCGGTCACCCGCCGCATCGCCGGTCGCGCCGAAGCCGCCATCCATGTAGATCACCATGCCGCTGCTGGCGGAGGTGGAATAGTCGACCACGTCGTTGCCGGCATCGCCCCGGTAGATGTCCGCGCCGCCCGACGCGATGAACACGTCATCGCCCGCGCCGCCGACGAATTCCTCGTCCGCATTGCGCCCCTCGAAGCGGTCGGCGAAAGCCGAGCCGACCACACGCTCGATATTGGCGAGCGTATCGCCCTGCGCGTCACCGCCACTGGAGGTGCCCCCGGTGCGGATGGTGACCCCGGCGGCGGAGGCCGAATAGTCGGCGCTGTCATAGCCCGCGCCGCCGTCGATGGAATCGGCCCCGGCGCCGCCCGCGATCGTATCGTCGCCGATGCCGCCGAGCAGGGTGTCGTTGCCAGCACCGCCGGAGAGGGTGTCGTTGCCGTCGAAGCCGTCGAACCAGTCATCGCCGCTGCCGCCAACGAAGGTGTCGCTGCCGCGCGACCCGGTGAAGCGCTCGATCGACACGAACGTATCGCCCGCCGCATCGCCGCCGGTGGCCGTTCCCGCCGCGAGATCGACTGTGACGCCGCCGACCGACCCTGCGTATGTCACGGTATCGGTGCCGGTGCCGCCATCCAGCACGTCGGCGCCGCTGTCGCCGGAGAGGAGATCGTCGCCCGCGCCGCCGAGGAGGGTATCCGCGCCGCTGCCGCCCGAAAGCACGTCGTTGCCGCCGCCGCCGCTGAGGGTGTCGTTGGAGAAAGCGCCGGTGATCGTGTCTGCATAGGCCGAGCCGATCACGCCTTCGATGCCGGTAAGCCGGTCGCCCGCGGCGATGTCGCCAATGCCCGCGCTGCCATCGAGCGCAATGGTGATCCCCGCTCCGGCTGCGGAATAGTCGGCGGTGTCGTTGCCGGCGCCGCCGATCATCGTGTCGATGCCCGCACCAGCCACCAGCAGGTCATCGCCTGCCCCGCCTTCGAGCGTATCGGCCGCCGCGCCGCCGATCAGGGTGTCGTTGTAGTCCGAGCCGAGCAGGCGCTCGATCCCGGTCAGCACGTCGCCCGCCGCTTCGCCTGCGCTGCCGCTGCCATTGCCGCCGCCCGCTGCAAGGCTGACGGTGACCGCCGCCGAGGCATGTTCGTAGGACGCGGTATCGAAGCCCGCGCCGCCTTCGATCGTGTCAGCACCCGCGCCGCCTTCGATGACGTCGTTGCCATCATTGCCGATCAGCGTTTCGGCCGCACTGCCGCCCACCAAGGTATCGGCGAAGGCCGAGCCGAGCACGCGTTCGATGCCGATCAGCACGTCGCCGGTGGCCGCGCCGCCCGAGCCGGGATCGATGCCATTGTTGTAGACCGTTACGCCCTGCGTACTGGCGGTATAGTCGGCGGTATCGAAGCCAGTCCCGCCGTCGAGAACGTCGCTGCCGGTGCCGCCGATCAGGGTATCGTCGCCCGCGCCGCCGAGCAGCGTGTCGGCACCTGCCCCGCCATCGAGCCGGTCGTTGCCCGCACCGCCTTCAAGAACGTCGGCATTGGCCGAGCCGGTGAGGCGATCTGCGAAGGCCGAGCCCACGACGCGCTCGATGCTGGTGAGCGTGTCGCCCGCCGCATCGCCCGCGCTGCCGGTCCCTGCCGCGAGATCGACGGTGACGGCGCTGGCCGAGGCCGAATAGTCGGCGGTGTCAAAGCCCTCGCCGCCGGAAAGCACGTCCGCGCCGCCAAGGCCCGCCAGCACGTCGTCGCCGGACTGGCCGAGCAGGGTATCAGCGCCCGCGCTGCCACCGAGCACGTCGGCATAGGCCGAGCCCCGGATCGTCTCGATGCCGGTGAGCACGTCGCCTGCCGCATCGCCGCCGCTGCCGGTGCTGCCGTCGGTGGCGATGGTCACGCTGGAGGCCGAGTTCGAATAATCGGCGATGTCGATCCCGGTGCCGCCGTCGATGCGGTCCGCGCCGAGGCCGCCTTCGATCGTGTCGTTGCCGCTGCCGCCGGACAGCGTGTCGTCGCCCGCCGCGCCCTGGACCTGATCGTCACCAGCACCGCCTTCGATCACATCCGCTCCAGCCGAGCCGAGCAGGCTGTCGGCATAGGCCGAACCGACGAGGCGCTCGATCCCGGTTAGTACATCGCCGAGGCCATCGCCGAGCGTGCCGGAGACCCCATCCATGCGCACCGCGACGACAGAAGCCGCGCCCGAATAGTCCGCCGTGTCGAACCCTGCGCCGCCATCGAGCACGTCCGCTCCGGCGCCGCCGATAAGGGTGTCGTCGCCGTTGCCGCCGAAGATCGTGTCCGCCCCTGCGCCGCCGGACAGCGTGTCATTCCCGTCCTGCCCCAGGATCGTATCGGCGGCAGATGATCCGATGATCGTATCGCCGTAAGCCGTGCCGATGACCTGTTCGATGCCGGAAAGCACATCGCCCTCGGCGAGGCCGCCGGAGGAGGCGGTGCCGTCCATGCGCACGGTGACAGCAACCGTGCCGGCGCTGTAGTCCACGGTGTCGAACCCGGCGCCGCCGGTGAGCACATCGGCCCCGGCGCTGGCATTGAACAGGTCGTCGCCCGCGCCGCCGTCGATCTGGTCGGCGCCGGTGGAACCATTGAACACGTCGTTGAAGCCCGACCCGATCACACGCTCGACGTTGAGGATGACATCGCCATCGGCATCACCGCCGACCGAGACCGTGCCATCGAGATTGATGGTCACCGCGCTGAGCGAGGTGGCATAGGACACGGTATCGATGCCGGTGCCGCCATCGAGCAGATCCGCGCCTGCGCCGCCGATCAGGGTATCATCGCCCGCCTCGCCAAAGAGCTGGTCGTCGCCGTCGCCGCCGGTCACCACGTCGTTCCCGGCTCCGGCACGGAAGGTCTCGTTGGCTGCCGAGCCGGTAAGGCGGTCGTCGAAGGCTGAGCCGATCAGCTGCTCGATGCTGGTGAGCATATCGCCCGCTGCATCGCCCCGACTTCCCGCAGCACCGCCGAGCGTGACGGTGACGGCGCTGGCCGAGGCAGCGTAGCTGGCGGTATCAAAGCCTGCACCCCCGTCGAGCACGTCCGCGCCGGCGCCGCCGATCAGGGTATCGTCACCCGTCCCGCCCTGCAGCACATCGTTGCCCGCGCCGCCGCTGATGGTATCCGCTCCGGCGCCACCGAGAATGGCATCATCGCCCACCGAACCGCCGAGCGTATCGTCGTAGGCCGAGCCGATCAGCCGTTCGATGGTCGTGAGCCGGTCGCCGGTCGCATCGCCTGCAGTCCCGGCGCTGCCATCGAGCGTAACCGCAATCGCCGCGCCCGCAGCGGAATAATCGGCGGTATCGAACCCGTCGCCACCGACGAGCGTATCCGCACCTGCGCCGCCGATCAGCGTGTCGTCACCGGCGCCGCCCTGGAGTGTTTCATCAGCACTGGCGCCGATCAGCGTATCGCCGAGCGCCGAGCCGATCACGATCTCGATGCCCGTCAGCACATCGCCTTCGGCATCGCCGCCCGAACCTGTGCTGCCGTCAAGTGCAACGCGCACCGCCTGGATCGAGCCAGAATAGTCCGCGGTGTCGACGCCCGCGCCGCCATCGAGCGAGTCGTTGCCCGCACCGCCGATCAGAGTGTCGTCGCCTGCACCGCCGCCCAGCATATCCTCGCCGAGCCCGCCGATCAGCACATCGTTGCCGCCGCCGCCAAGGAGCACGTCGGCGCCGGTCGAACCAGTCAGGCGGTCAGCCAGTGCGGAACCGATGACCATTTCGATGCCCGTGAGCACATCGCCCTGCGCATCGCCGCCGGTGCCGGTCCCGGTTGCAAGGTTGACAGTAACCCCCGCGCTGCTTGCCGAATAATCGGCCATGTCGAAGCCCGTGCCGCCATCGAGCACATCGGTTCCGGCCCCCCCCTTGAGCACGTCGTCCCCGCCCCCGCCGAGCAACGTATCCGCGCCTGTGCCGCCGCGCAGCGTGTCGCCGAACGCGCTGCCGATCAGCACTTCGGCATTGGCGATCACATCGCCCGCCGCATCGCCGCCGCTGTTGGCGCCGCCATCGAGCCCGGCGTTCACTCCGCTCGCAGACGCTGAGTAGTCGACCGTGTCGAGGCCAAGGCCGCCATCGAGCACATCCGCGCCGAGGCCGCCCACGAGCGTGTCGTCGCCCGCCTGCCCGAGCAGCGAATCCGTGCCGACCCCGCCGATCAGCGTGTCATTGCCAGCACCGCCTTCAAGCGTGTCGTTGCCATCTGCGCCGCGCAGCGTATCGGCCTGGGCCGAGCCGATCACGCGCTCGATCGAAGTCAGCGTGTCGCCCGCCGCGTCGCCGCCGCCGGACACTGTACCATCGAGATTGACAG
This sequence comes from Novosphingobium sp. AAP93, assembly GCF_001296055.1. Classification (NCBI taxonomy): domain Bacteria; kingdom Pseudomonadati; phylum Pseudomonadota; class Alphaproteobacteria; order Sphingomonadales; family Sphingomonadaceae; genus Novosphingobium; species Novosphingobium sp. AAP93. The sequence continues at coordinate 147,824 of NZ_LJHZ01000029.1, read as the reverse complement.
TGACCCCTGCGGCCGATGCGGAATAGTCTGCCGTATCGAAACCGTCGCCGCCGTCGAGCGTGTCCGAGCCTGCCGTGCCGACGAGGGTGTCGTCGCCCGCATCGCCGTAAAGCGCATCAGTGCCAGTGCGGCCGATCAGCGTATCGGCAAAGGCAGAGCCGCGCAGCACCTCGACATTGGTGATGGTATCGCCTGTGGCATCACCGCCACTGCCGACAGTTCCGCCGAGCGAGGCGGTGACGCCGGCGGACGAGGCGGCATAGGTCACGGTATCGAACCCGCTGCCGCCATCGATGGCATCCGCTCCGGCGCCGCCATCGAGCGTGTCGTCACCCGAGCCGCCCAGCAGCGTATCGTTGCCCGCAAGCCCGCGTAGCAGATCATCGCCCGCGCCGCCGGACAGCGTTTCCGCGCCTGCGCTGCCGGTCAGCGTATCGTCGAAAGCCGAGCCGTTGACGCGCTCGATCCCGGTGAGCACATCGCCCTGGGCATCGCCGCCGGTGGCCGCCGAGCCGTCGAGCACGATCTGCACGGCCGCGTCGGACGTGCTGTAGTCCGCGGTATCGAACCCGTCGCCGCCCGACAGCACATCGGCACCCGCACCGCCGCGCAGGACATCGTCGCCCATGCCGCCGAGCAGGATATCCCCCCCGCCGCCGCCCGAAAGCGTGTCGTTCCCGGCGCCGCCTTCCAGCGTTTCCGCCGCTGAACCGCCAATGATCGTATCGGCGTAGGCCGAGCCGATCACGCGCTCGATACCAATCAGGCTGTCCCCCTCGGCATCGCCGCCGGTCGCGGTCGAACCATCGAGCGTGATCTGCACCGCCGCGGCGCTCGCGCTGTAGTCGGCAGTGTCGAAGCCGGTCCCGCCATCGATCACATCGGCGCCCGCACCGCCCGCGAGTACGTCGTCGCCGCTGCCGCCGGACAGGGTATCGTTCCCCGCGCCGCCGGTCAGGGTATCGCTCCCCGCGCCGCCCAGCAGGACTTCGTCCGCCGCGCTGCCGGTGATGGTGTCGTTGAAATCCGAACCTTCGACCAGTTCGATGCCGCTCACCCGATCACCCGCCGCATCGCCGCCGGAGCCGAGGCCGGTCGCGAGGTTGAGCTGGATCGCCGCTGCCGACGCCGCATAGCTCAGCCTGTCGAACCCCGTGCCGCCGTCGATCACATCCGCGCCGGTGCCACCAGTGATCGTATCGTCACCGGATCCGCCCAGCAGCGTGTCGTCTCCCGCACCGCCGGAGATCACATCATTGCCCGCGCCGCCTTCGAGGGTATCAGCGCCTGCACTGCCGCCGAGCGTATCGGCGAAGGCCGAACCGACGACGCGCTCGATCCCGCTGAGCGTATCGCCCGCCGCATCGCCGCTGCTGCCCAGACTGCCATCCGTGGCGATGGTCACGCCGCTGCCGGATGCCGAATAGTCCGCCGTATCGAACCCGGCACCGCCGATCAGCACGTCCGCGCCGATCGACCCGGTGAGCGTGTCATCCCCCGCGCCGCCGTCGAGCGTCTCGCTGCCGATGCCGCCCGCAAGCCTGTCGCCAAAGGCCGAGCCGACGAGGCGCTCGATACTCGAGAGCGTGTCTCCCTCGGCAAAGCCTCCGCTGCCGGTCCGCCCGTCGAGCCCGGCATTCACCGCGCTTGTGGAGCCTGAATAGTCAGCCGTGTCGATGCCATCGCCGCCAATCAACGTGTCCGCGCCGAGGCTGCCGACGAGCGTATCGTCACCATCGCCCGCGTGGATGGTTTCGCTGCCCGTGCCGCCTCCCAGACGGTCGTCGTAGATGGAGCCGATCAGCACTTCGATGCCGATAAGCGTATCGCCCGCCGCGCCGTCCGCGCCGACACTGCCGTCGAGCGCGATGGTGACGCCGCTGCTCGAACCGGCATAGCTGGCGGTATCGATGCCAAGGCCGCCATCAATCGCATCGGCGCCGTCACCGCCGATGATCACGTCGTTGCCGGCGCCGCCCAGCAAGGTGTCGTTGCCTCCACCGCCGTATAGCGTGTCGTTGCCCGCACCGCCTTCGATGCGATCGGCATTGTTGCTGCCGGTGAGCTGGTCGTCGAAGGCCGAGCCGATGAGGCCTTCGATATCGCTAAGCACATCGCCCGCCGCATCGCCGCCAATGCCGCCGCGCCCATCGAGATAGGCGGTGACCGCAGCGCCGGACGCGGCGTAGCTTACCGTATCGAAGCCGCTGCCGCCGTCGAGCACGTCGTTCCCGGCGCTGCCGAGCAGGGTATCGTCGCCCGCGCCGCCGAGGATCGTTTCAGAACCTGCGCCGCCACCGAGCCTGTCGGCAAAGGCAGAGCCGATCAGGCGCGAAACGCCGACAAGCTGGTCGCCGGTCGCCTCGCCGCCTGTGCCCGCCGCGCCGGAGAGATCGACCGCGACGCCTGACGCAGCGCCCGCATAGCTTGCGGTGTTGATGCCGCTTCCGCCGTCGAGGATGTCCGCGCCGAGCCCGCCGACGAGCAGGTCATCACCGCTGCCGCCGAGCAGCGTGTCGTCGCCCGCACCGCCCATCAGCACGTCGTCACCCGCGCCGCCATCGAGGCGGTCGTCCGCAGCTCCGCCGATGATCGTGTCGTTCTGCGCCGAGCCGATCACGCCTTCGATGCCGGTAAGCACATCGCCTTCGGCATCGCCGCCGCTTGCCGGACCGCCGTCGAGCCGCACAGTTACCCCGGCGGCGGAGTCGGCATAGCTCGCGGTGTCGAAGCCGTCGCCGCCGTCGAGCAGGTCTGCCCCGACGCCGCCGGTCAGGATGTCGTCGCCCATGCCGCCTAGCAGCGTATCGCTGCCACCTCCGCCCCCAAGCAAATCGTTGCCTGCCCCACCTTCGAGCCGTTCGCCCTGCGAAGTGCCGACGATCATGTCGTCGAAGGCCGAACCGACGGCGTTCTCGATCGAGGACAGTATATCGCCCTGGGCATCGCCGCCTGCGGATAGCGAGCCGTCCAGATTGATCGCGATGCCCGCGGAGGAGGTCGAGTAATCGGCGGTGTCCGAACCCGCGCCGCCGAGCAGCATGTCCGCACCGGCGCCGCCGCGCAGCACATCGTTGCCGGCGCCGCCATCGAGCACGTCGGCTCCAGCGCCGCCGTCGAGCAGGTCGTTGCCGCCGCGCCCGCGCAGCACGTCGTCTGCGGCAGTGCCCGCAATGCTGTCGTCGAACTCGCTGCCTTCGACGATCTCGATGGAGACGAAGCTGTCGCCTGTGGCCTCCCCGCCGGTTCCGCCGGTCACAAGGCTGAGCGTGATACCTGCTGATGCGCGCGAATAGTCTGCCGTATCGAAGCCCGCGCCGCCGTCGAGTACGTCCGCACCGCCGCCGCCGCGCAAGATGTCGTCGCCGCCTTCGCCGCGCAGGGTTTCGTCGGCACCGGCGCCTGAAATCACGTCCGCCTCGGCCGAACCGATCACTTCCTCGATGCTGGTGAGCACGTCGCCTTCGGCAAGTCCGCTGGCGCTGGCGCCCCCGGCGAGAGTGACGATGACCCCGGCGAGCGAGGCCGAATAGTCGACCGTATCGTGCCCGGCGCCGCCATCGATAACATCCGCACCGGCGCCCCCGTCGATCACGTCATCGCCCGCGCCGCCGAGGATCACGTCATCCCCGCCAAGGCCGACGAGGACGTCGTTGCCCGCGCCGCCTTCGAGCGTATCGGTCTGCGACGAGCCGGTCAGCTGGTCGGCGAAAGCCGAACCGACAAGTCGCTCGATGCTGTCAAGCCGGTCGCCGGCCGCGTCGCCCGCCGTGCCGCGCCCGGTGGAGAGCGAGACGGCGACACTGGAGACAGCGTCGCTGTAGTCCGCCGTGTCGAAACCGGCCCCGCCGAAGAGCTGGTCGGCCCCGCCGCGCCCGGAGAGCACGTCATCGCCTGCGCCGCCGGTCAGGATGTCGTCCGCCGCCGTGCCGCGCAGGATATCGTCGTAGGCCGAGCCGATCAGGTTCTCGATATTGAGCAGGCGGTCGCCTTCCGCCGAACCGCCGGTGGAGACCGAGCCATCGACCGAGACCGAGACGCCCGAGGTCGAATCCGAATAGTCGACGGTATCCGAGCCGTCGCCGCCGTCGAGGAGGTCGGCCCCGGCGCCGCCGTCGAGCCGGTCATTGCCAGCCCCGCCGCGCAGCACGTCATCACCGCCGCCACCGACAAGGACGTCGTTGCCCGCCCCGCCGTCGAGCAGGTTGACGGCGCTGCTGCCGGTCAGGCGGTCGTCGAGCGAGGAGCCGATCACGCCTTCGATGCTCACGAGCTGGTCGCCCGCGGCATCGCCGCCGACGCCGATGGAGCCGTCGAGCGTGACGGTGACCGCACCGTCGCTCGCGCTGTAGTCAGCCACGTCGGTGCCAGAGCCGCCGTCGAGCACATCGGCCCCGGCACTGCCGCGCAGAATGTCATCGCCCGCACCAGCGAGGATCGTCTCGCTGCCCCCGCCGCCGCCGAGACTGTCGGCATAGGCCGAGCCGATCAGGCGCTGGATATTGCTCAGCGAATCCCCGGCAGCCTCGCCCCCGGTACCGAGCGCGCCGGAGAGATCGATGGTGACGCCCGACGCCGCACCGGCATAGCTCGCGGTGTTCAACCCGGAGCCGCCGTCGATCACGTCCGCGCCGAACCCGCCGGTGATCACGTCGTCGCCGCTGCCGCCGAGCAGTCGGTCATCGCCCGCGCCGCCGATGATCGTATCGTCACCCGCGCCGCCGGAAATCGTTTCAGCGGCATCCGCACCGACGAGCGTGTCGTCGTAGGCCGAACCGGTCAGGTTCTCGATCCCGATGAGCTGGTCGCCCTCGGCGCTGCCACCCGCGCTGACCGAACCGTCGAGCCGCACGGTAACGGCTTGGGCAGACGTGCCGTAGTCGACGGTATCGATGCCGTCGCCGCCTTCGATGCGGTCCGCACCGGCGCCGCCGTCGAGAACGTCGTCCCCCGCGCCGCCGCGCAGGGTATCGTTGCCTTCGCCGCCGATCAGGGTGTCATTGCCCGCGCCGCCTTCGAGCGTGTCATCGTTGAGGCTGCCGAGCAGGCGGTCGTCGAAGGCGGAACCGACAAGGCGTTCAATCCCGGCGAGTGTGTCGCCCGCTGCGTCGCCACCAATGCCGATGCTGCCGCCAAGCCCGGCGACGACGGCTTCGCTCGAGGCCGAGTAGTCGACCGTGTCGAACCCGGCGCCGCCATCGAGCACGTCCGCGCCCGCACCGCCGTCGAGGATATCATTGCCCGCGCCGCCGAGGAGGACGTCAGCCCCGTCGCGGCCTGCGAGCAGATCGTCCCCGGCGCCGCCTTCCATCGTGTCGTCGCTCGCCGCGCCATAGAGGCGGTCTGCGCCGGAAGAGCCGATCAATCGCTCGATGGAGATCAGCGTATCGCCCTGCGCATCGCCGCCGCTGCCGGTACCTGCAGCCAGATCGACCGTCACGCCGGTGGCCGAGGTGCTGTAATCGGCGGTATCGAGCCCAGCGCCGCCGTCCAGCACGTCGGCCCCACCGCGCCCGGCGAGCACATCATCGCCGCCGCCGCCGCGCAAGGTTTCGTCCGCGCCCGCTCCGACCAGCCGGTCGTCGAAGCCGCTGCCGGTCACTTCCTCGATCCCCGTAAGCGTATCGCCGGTGGCGGTGCCGCCGAAGCCGGTCGTGCCATCGAGATAGACGCTGACGCCCGAGCCGGAGAGGCTGTAGTCCGCCCGGTCATGGCCGGCCCCGCCATCGATGACGTCGGCGCCCGCGCCGCCATCAAACACATCGTCGCCCATGCCGCCGAGCAGCGTGTCATCGCCCGCCGCGCCGACCAGCACGTCGTTGCCATCGCCGCCGACGAGGCGGTCAGCCCGGGCGCTGCCGGTGAGCTGGTCGTCGAAGGCAGATCCCAGCACGCTTTCGATGCCGGACAAGCGGTCACCTTCGGCATCCCCGCCCGCGCCGGTGCCGGCGCCGAGATCAACGGTGACGGCGGTGGAAGAGTCGCCGTAATCGGCCGTATCGAAGCCACTTCCGCCCGCGAGCACATCCGCCCCGGCGCCGCCGTTCAGGATGTCGTCGCCCGCATCGCCGCGCAGTGTGTCATCGCCGCCCGCGCCGGACAGGCGATCGTCGCCGCCGCCGCCTTCGAGTGTTTCTGCCGCACCGACACCGGTGATTGCGTCATCATAGGCAGAGCCGAGAATGCGCTCGAAGCCGGTGACCGAATCGCCCTCGGCATCGCCGCCCTCGCCCGCCGAGCCATCGAGCCGGAGCGAGATTCCGCTGCGGCTGTCTTCATAGCTCGCGGTATCGAAGCCTGCGCCGCCGTCTAAGATATCGGCGCCGCCGCGCCCTTCGATCACGTCGTCGCCCGCGCCGCCGATCAGCGTGTCATTGCCGGCTGAACCGTCGAGCGTATCGGCAAAGGCTGTGCCGATCACACCTTCGATTCCGGTCAGCGTGTCACCATCGGCATCGCCGCCACTGGCGCTGCCGAGCGCGAGATCGACGCGCACGCCCACAGTGCTGGCGCTGTAGTCGACCACGTCCACACCGGCGCCGCCATCAAGAACATCGGCCCCGGCGCTGCCGTAAAGAATGTCGTTGCCGCCCTGGCCGAGCAGCATGTCGGCATCGGTCGAGCCGCGCAGCACGTCGGCGAACGCGGAGCCGGAAATGCCTTCGATGCCGCTGTAGAGGTCGCCCTCGGCATCGCCGCCGGTGTTGGCGCCGCCATCGAGCCCGGCGTTTACCCCGGTTTGGGAGCGCCCATAATCGATGATATCGCTGCCGAGCCCGCCGATCAGCGTGTCCGCACCCGCGCCGCCGTCGAGCCGGTCGTTCCCCGCACCGCCATCAAGCGTATCGGCCCCGGAGCCCCCGTTCAGGCGATCATCGAAGCTGGAACCGACGATGCGTTCGATGCCGGTGAGGGTATCGCCCTGCGCATCGCCGCCGAGACCGACCGAGCCGTCGTTGCCAACAACAACGCCGGTCGCGCTGGCGCTGTAGTCCGCCGTGTCAAACCCGTCGCCGCCGATCAGCCGGTCGGCGCCGCCGAGGCCTGCGAGGACATCGTCACCCGCGCCGCCGCTTAGCGTGTTCGTGTTGTCATTGCCGGACAGGCGGTCGGCAAAGGACGAGCCGGTGAGCGCTTCGATGCCTTCGAGCTGGTCACCCTCGGCATCGCCGCCGCTGCCCGCCGAGCCGTCGAGCGCGACAGTGACCGCTGCGCCCGAGGCACTGTAGTCCGCCGTATCGAAACCTTCGCCGCCCTGGAGCACGTCTGCGCCGCCGCCACCCGCGAGCACGTCGTCGCCAGCGCCGCCTGAAAGCCGGTTGGCGGCGGAATCGCCAGTGAGTCGGTCTGCGTAGACCGAACCGGTGAGGTTCTCGATGCTGCTGAAGGTGTCGCCCGCGGCACTCCCCCCACTGCCGGTGTTCGCGGCCAGACTGACCTGAACGGCTGAGGTGGAGTCGCTATAGTCGGCTGTGTCGCTGCCGGTGCCGCCGATCAGCGTATCCGCCCCGAGACCGCCGCGCAGGATATCGTCGCCCGCCCCGCCCTCGAGCGTGTTGTCGCCGCTGTCGCCGATCAAGGTATCGGCATAAGCGCCGCCGAGCACACGTTCGATGCCGGAAAGCCTGTCGCCTTCGGCGATATCGCCGGAGGAGGCATTGCCATCGAGCCGCACGGTGACCGCGCCGCCCGCAGCGGAATAGTCGGCGGTATCGAACCCTTCGCCGCCGATCAGGGTATCCGCGCCGAGATCGCCGACGAGCGTATCATCGCCGCCCTTGCCCGAAAGCGTGTTGTCTCCCGCATCGCCGCCGAGGCGGTCCGCAAAGGCGGAGCCCGCCAGCGCCTCGATCCCGCGCAGGATGTCACCTGCCGCATCGCCGCCAGTGCCCGGAGCACCGTCAAGCGCGACTGAAACGCCCGCACTTGAGCTTGAATAGTCAGCCGTATCGAAGCCCGCGCCGCCAAGCAGAGTATCCGCTCCGCCTCCGCCCGAAAGCCGGTCGTTGCCATCGCCGCCGACAAGCGTGTCGTCCGCATTGCCGCCGATCAGCACGTCGTCGCGCGCCGAGCCGACCACTTTCTCGACATTGGCCAGCCGGTCGCCATCGGCATCGCCGCCTTCGGAGAGCATGCCATCCAGCCGCACCGTCACGCCCGCGCGCGAGGCGCTGTAGTCGACGGTGTCGAAACCTTCGCCGCCGTCGATGGCATCGGCCCCGCCCAGGCCGATGAGCACATCGTCCCCGGCAAGGCCGCGCAGCACATCGTCACCCGCCGAGCCGACAAGGGTATCGCCGAAGCCTGAGCCTTCGAGCCCTTCGATGCTGACAAAGCGGTCACCTACGGCGTCGCCGCCATCGCGCAGCGAACCGTCGAGCGAGACACGCACGCCGGCGCTGGAGCCCGCGTAGCTCGCGATATCGAAACCGGCGCCGCCATCGAGCACGTCGGCGCCAAAGCCGCCTTCCAGCACGTCATCGCCCACACCGCCGGAGAGCGTTTCATCGCCTCGGCCGCCGACGAGTTTGTCGTCAAAGGCGCTGCCCTTGAGCACCTCGATATTGGCGTAAGTGTCGCCTTCGGCATCGCCGCCGCGGCTGATCCGGCCATCGAGATAGACTTCGACGCCGACCGCACTGGCGCTGAAATCGACCGTATCGATCCCGCCTGCGCCGTCGATCCGGTCAGCCCCCGCACCGCCCGTAATCGTATTGTCCCCGCCATCGCCGGTTAGCGCATCGTCGAAGGCCGAGCCGATCAGGTTTTCGATACCGAAGGCCGTATCGCCCTCCGAATCGCCACCTTTGCCTGCAGTCCCGTCGAGCCGCGCGTCGACGCCGCTGGCCGAGCCGCTGTAGTCGAGCGTGTCGATGCCGGTTCCGCCGTCGAAGCGGTCGGCCCCGGCGCTGCCGGTGAACAGGTCGTCGCCCGCACCGCCTTCGATCCACTCGCTCGCCGCGCTGCCGTGGATCGTGTCGTTGCGGTCCGTCGCGATCACGTGTTCGATGTTGAACAGCGTATCGCCCTCGGCCTCTCCCCCGCGCGAGGGGGTGCCGTCGAGGAACACTTCGATGCCTTTGGTGCCTGCAGGTAAACCATCAAGCGCGCGGCTGTAGTCCACCGTATCGGTGCCCGCACCGCCATCGAGCATGTCGGCGCCCTTGCCGCCGTTCAGCGTGTTGTCATTGGCATCGCCGGTCAGGCGGTCATTGAAATCCGAGCCGACAAGACCTTCGACATTGGCGTAGGTGTCGCCTTCCGCTGCACCGCCCTTGCCTGTGCCGGTGGCGAGGCTTGCATCGACGCTTTCGCCGGAAAGGCGATAACTGACCACGTCGAAGCCGTTGCCGCCGTCGATCTTGTCGGCGCCCGCACCGGCATGGATGCGATCGTCGCCCGAGCCGGCCGCGATGTTGGTGCCGGGCGGGTTGGCGAAGAGCACGTAGATCGGCTCGCCGGTGACCGGGTCCTTCACCGTCATTCCGGCCTGATCGAGCACGTCCTTGATGCCGAAGTGGGTCGAGACCGAGACCGAATACGTGGACGTCTTGCCGTCTGCGGAGAGGCCGAGCAGCACCGGGAAATAGAACTCGTCCTTGAAACCGTTCTCGGCGGCGGTCGCGGCGGTGGACGGCAGCTTGTAGGTCAGTTCCAGATCGAACGCGAAGTGCGATTGGCTGGCGGGGACGGGTACAGTCTTGCCGGTGGCGTCGGTGGTCGTGGTCAGCTTCTCGATCTTGCCCTGATCGATGGTGACGAGCCAGCCCTTGTCGGTCAGCGTGCCGTTGACGATCCCATAGCCCGCCGGGAGCGATGGGATCAGCACCTGCAGCAGTTCGAGACCCTTGGCGGGCACTTCGGCGACAACGTGGAGCACGCGCATGGAATTGCCCTGCGGCGCTCGCGCAGGATCATCGGCGTAGATCACGTCGTCGCCCGAGGTGCCCTCCACGCTTTCGGGCGCGGACTGGGCAGCGAACGAGGCATCCTGGGATGAACCGGGGCCGCCGGTGTTGCCCCTGATCACCGTCTCGCCGTTCTCGGTGCTGCGGGTGACACCCTCCGAGTTGAACAACTCGAACGTGAGCTTGGGGACGAGCTTGCCGATGCCGGCCGGGCCCAGCGCATCATCGGGCGCAGGCGTCGCGGAGCGGGGAGATATGACGCCCGGCGAACTCGCGGTTTGCGGCAGGGCATCGCTGATCTTTTCGGTGAGCGCCTTGCCTTGCTGGTCGTACTTGTGCTGCTTTTCCTGCTTGGCGGCAGCTTCGGCCTGCGCCTGTGCCGAATCGTCCGGTTGCACGGCTGCGGCGGGCGGCTTGCCTTCGGCAGGCTTCGACGAATCCGCGCTGCTCAGGTGCAGCTCGAGATCGGGGTTCTGCGGATTGATTTCGCCGACCATGCCGACGGTCTGGTCCGCCGAAAACTCCTTGTCGGCGAAGACAATGATCGGTTTGCGTCCGGAGAAGGCGGCGAGCGCCATGCCGGGGATGATGATGCGCGATCCGTCAGCAAAGACGAGCACCACATCGACGTCCGCGATTTCGACCTTGAACGGCGCGTACTTGATGCCCAGCCGCGCCTTGTCGTCGGCATCGAGCTGCACGACCTTGGCCGCGCCGTAGTCCTGCTTGGCAACCGCCGCCTGCGCGCCATCGGCTTCGGGCGCAAGGTGGGGAGAGCCTTTGCCGCCCTTAAGCTTGCCGACGGAACCCGATTTGGCGCGAACGATCTTGACCATAGGACCTCGATGGGTGGGTGGCGGGTTCTAGCGCCCGCAGACTTAGAGCTTGGACCGGAGGAGCCTCCGGGGTTTCACGTAGGCTGCGCGGGGCATCAGTCCTCGCTGCCGGGCGCGGGCTGGACGAGATCCGGGAGCGGCTGGCCGCCGCTGACGAGATCGAACAACCCGCCAAGCTTCTGCAGCACGCGGTACTCGGCGGCGCGCAGCGCGATCTGATTGGCCGTCTGCTTGGCCTTTGCGGCGAACAGCAGCTGTTCGGCATCGAGCAGATCGAACACCGTGCGCCGCCCGCCGCGGAACTGCTGCTTGTAGAGATCGGCCACTTTCTGGGCGGAGGCGATTTCCGCCTCGATCGTGGCGATCTTCTCGCGCGCGGCGCCAAGGCTGGCGTAATCGACGCGGATATCCTGCTCAACCTCGCGGCGGCGGCGATCGAGCTCATAATCGGCCTGGCGCAGGCGCGCGGCGATGCGGTGCTTGGTCGCCGTGGCGGCGCCGCCGTTGTAGAGGCGGTAGGAGAACGTCACCATCGCACGCGCATCGATGGCGCGGCCCGTGGCGCCAAGCACGTCCTGCCGGTAATCGCTGGCGATGGTGAGGCCGAGACGCGGCAGCGCGGTATCGGCCTGGCTGTCGTACTGCTTGTCGAGCGAGCGGCGGTCTTCAACGGCCTGCGCAAGCCGGGGACTACGTGTGTCGATCAGATCGACCGCGACATCGGCGCTTTCAGGGAGCGCAGCGCCTGCGGCAGGCACTTCGGCAGCGCGCAGCGGCATGTGATCGGTCAGGCGCTTGTACGCATTGCGCGCCTGTTCGAGGGCGCTTTGCCGGTCGAGCAGCTGCGAGCGCACGTTGTCGAGCCGCGTCTGCGCGCGTTCGACATCGGCAGCGGTGGTGAGGCCGAGGTCCTTCTGCACGGTGACGATGCGCAGGATCTTCTTCACCGAAGCGATCTCGCCCTCGGCCAGCGCGACGAGGTTCTGCTGCAGCAGCACACCGAGATAGGCATTGGCGATATCGTAGGAGATCGCCTCGATCCGCTCGCGCGTGCCCCATTGCGCGGAGCGGTAGCTGGCACGGGCGCGCTTGATATCGTTTATGGTGACGCCGAAGTCCCACAAGTTCTGGTTGAGCGAGACGGTCGCCTCGCTGCGGAAGCGCTGGGTGGCAGCTTGCGGAATGTTGCGCGCGAATTCGCGGCCCCACGCACCCGTTACGTCGATGCGCGGCAGGTAGCCCGCGCGCGCCTCGTTTACGGCAAAGCGGGCGTCGTCCTGCTGGGCGAGCGATATCTGGATTTCCGGATTCCCTTTGAGCGAGGCGATGATCGCGTCGGTGAGGGATTCGGTGCCTTCCGTACCGGGCGGCGGCGGGTCCGGGGCCGGGTCGGGTTCCTCCGGCTCGGGATCGGCGGGCGGCGGCGGGGCCGGGAGCGGGCCTGGGCCGTCGAGCTTCGAGAGCACCACGCGCCGGGGTGGCGGCGCCTCGGCCACGGCAGGCTGCGCCGGATCGAGCGGGGGAAGCTCGGTTTCGGTCGTCAGGCGTGCGTTCAGGGTGGAGCCGTCGGGCATCGGCCCTTGCAGCGGGACCGGCGCGGGTAAAGCGGCGAGTTCGGCCTGCGGGAGCGGGGGCACGACATCGGCAAGGATCGCCGGTGCGAAGGGTGCCGGAAACAGGGGTTCGGCCGAGGCCAGCCGGATCACAGCCGGCAGCATTGGCGGGGTGGGGGGCGGCGAAGGAGGGGGCGCTCTAACGACGCCATGACCAAGACTTGCTCCTGACACGGTAACGAGATCAGGACCCTCGAGGCCGTCGAGAACATAGGCCAACAGTGGCGGGGCCACTGCAGCAGCCGGGGAAGGAGCAGGCTCTGCAGCGCGCGCCGCGAACCCCGCCAGCACCGCGCCAGTGGCGAACGCCGTCAGCGGCAGTCGGGCAAGGGAATGCGGCACCTGGGCTTCCTTCTTGATCTTATCGATCCCGCACCGGTGTGCCGCCAACATGGTTAATTGCGGCGCAAGCAGACCCTAGGGGACAGCCCTTGTCCGCGCTTCAGGCGGGGTCGGCTGCGGTGTGGGTGAGCAGATGCTCCAGCTCGCTGTCCGCGAGGGGCCGTTCGAAGCGGATGCCGAAGCCGAGCGGGGTGGTCGCAACGATCTCACCGACGAGCGCAAGCCCCGCGATCTGCACCTGCACCGCATCGCCGCGACGGTTCATCAGGTAGGCAAGGCGCGGGCGGAACATCGCTCCGCCGCGCGAGAGGTTGATGAGGCGGCCTTCGTAGCCGACCATCTTCTCGGTCAGCACAATTTCACCGTCGATCCGGCACTCGTGGCGCTCGTCGGCGCGCGAGAAGACGGGGCGGCGGCCGAACGGGTGAAAATGCAGCGGCATCAGAGGGCTCCGCGCTGAGAGTTGGGCGTGGCTTCATCGCCCGCTGGCGGCTGCGCCACGGGTTCCTCGAAGCGCATGCCGAGGCGGCGCCGCAGGCGCTCCATCTCGGTGCGGGCATCGCCGAGCTGGATGGTATCGGCAGCAGGTTCGGCGGTCATGGCCGCGACAAAGGTCTCGAAGGCGGCGCGGTGCTCTGCGCTGCGCGCGTCGAGGCGGGTGATCGCATCGCGGTGGTGCGCAGAGGCGACCGCAAGGCGCTCCAGCCGCCGGTCGATCCGGCTCGCCACGTCACGAATCGCGCGGCGGTTGGCGGCGAGGCTGCCCTGCATCTCGTATCGCAGGCGCCGCGCTTCGATCAGGTGACGACGCGCCGCGCTGCGGGGCGTGAAGCCGAGCCACGCTGCGACCCGGCCCAGCGCGGAAGGCGGGGGAACCTCGCACGGCCCAGCAGACACGCGCGGCAGATGCTGCGCTTCACTCGCCAGCGTGATAAGGCTGTCGAGCTGACGGTGGATCTCGTCGCCATCGAGCACCGCCGAGCGCTCAGCAAGCGCGCCAAGTGCGGCAAGCGTGGCGCGGATATGGGCACGATCCGCTGCCGCATCCTCGTGCAGCGCGCGAAACTGGGCGAGCATGTCGGACTGGTTGTGCGCCAGCTCGGCGACCGCATCAGCCACCGGGCGCAGCATCCGGCGCGGATCGGCGAGCCCTGCGACGACATCCCCGAGGGTGCCGACAGCACCGGTGAGCCCGGTGATTTCCTGCCTGGTCGACTCCGCGTCGCGGGCAAGACCGATAATCGCGGCGCGCAGTTCGGCAAGCTCCGCCGCGCCCGCTTCGATCGCCCGGCGCACCGAGCCGAAATCGCGCGAAGGGCTGGTAGCGGCCTCGCCTTGCCCGGATTCAAGCTGCGCGAGGTTCGACAGCCAGTGTTCGAACTCATTGCGCAGCGTCTTCATCGCGCTGGTCATGCAGCGCTCGAGCGCGCCGAGGACCATCGAGGTCATCAGGCCGAACAGCGACGAGGAGAAGCCTACCGACATGCCGTTGAGCGGGGCCTTCATGCCCTCGATCATCCTGCCGAAACTGTCCGCCCCGGCGGAGCCCGAGAGGTCCATCGCGCCGATCAGGTCCGACACCGAGTGGACCGTCTTCATCAGGCCCATGAAAGCGCCGAGCAGGCCGAGGAAGACCATCAGGCCTGAGAAGTAGAGGATCGTCGACTTGCGGTCGTTGATGCGCTGGTCGACATCGTGGAGCAGCGTCTGGACGGTGTCCGCACCGATCTCGAGATGGTCCTGCTTGCCGAGCTCCTCGGCGATGAGGCGGTAACCCTGGCCCAGCAGCTCCGGTTCACGGAAGACGATGGCGGGCCGCGCATAGGGATCGCGCGGGCGCTTGGCACGTTCGCCGTAGTCGACCTGCAGCGCATGGAGCGCGATAACTTCGTTGCGCAGTGAGAGCACGTTGCGGAAGGCAATCCCCGCCGCCACCCCGAAGATCGCGAAGATCGACAGGTTGAGCGCCATCTTGGCCTTGATACCGTCGATCACGAATTCGTGGGCATAGATGCCGAGCCCGATCAGGACCGCCATGATGACGGTCATCTTGATGAGTTCGGCGCGGAGCTTCTTTTCCATGGCGGAGGGTCCGGAGGAGGGACGGCTGATGGCGGCGGTCATGGCTTGATCACCACGCGCACCATGTGCCCGTCGGGCGATGCCGCATCGGTGACGCGGATCTGGGTGGTGAGGTCGGTCGGCGCGAGCCCGGCGCGCAGGAGCAGGTTGCGCGTCATCGCTGCGCGGTAGAACGCGATGCGCTGCGCTTCGGACACCGAGCGGGTCTGCGGCGCGAACGACCAGATCTCGTACTTGGTGCCGGGGCGCGCCTTGCCCTTGAGGAAGCTGATGACACGGGCTGAATTTGCCTCGTCATAAGTCGCGGCATTGGGTGCGAAGGCGATCTGGAGCAGGGTATCGGCGGTCTTGACTTCGATGCCCTTGACATCGTCTGGCTGCTCCTGCGCCTTGACCTGCAGCTTCAGCGTATCGGGCGTTTCGCGGGTGCGGATCGAGAGGCGCTCCGCCCCGTCGATGGCGGTGGGAGAACGCAGCACGGCGCCGAGTTCGGCGACCGCCGTGCCCGCATCGGCGTTGACCGGAGAGACGACCGGAACTGCGCCAGGGGCGCAGGCCACCGGCTTGCCCATCTTGTCCACCTTGTGCTGCTGCGCTTCCTGCTGGGCCATCTGCTGCTTGAAATTGGCGATCACGCGCTGCGAAAGCTGCATGACCGCCGCGCTCATGATCACGAGCAGGAAGGTCACCACCATGATCACGGTGGTGAGCACGTCCACGAAAGCCGGCCAGTGATTGACTTCGCCGTCGGCGGATGCCCCTGCCACGTCATGCTCCTGTCGGGCGCGCTGCGATACCGCTTGGCGCCATGCTTAACCGGCCATAAGCCATCGTGTTTAAGGGGTCCGGGCCGGGCCGATCAGGCCGCTTCCCTAGGGGCCCGTTTACCATTCTGGCCTGTGAGTTGGGCCAGTACTTCAGCCGTCGGGCGATCCGCCACGACGCGGCCATTTTCGAGCCAGATCACCCGGTCCACGATCTCGAGCAGGGCAAGCCGGTGGGTCGCGACGATCAGCGTCTTGCCGCGCGTCGCCTCGGCGAGGCCGGCAATGACCGCCTGTTCGCTGGCGACGTCGAGCGAGGCAGTCGGCTCATCAAGCAGCAGCACCTTGGGATCGCGCACCAGCGCACGGGCAAGCAGCAGCGACTGCCGCTGGCCGCCCGAGAGCGCCGAACCGCGCAGGCCGACCTGACGCATGTAGCCTTCCGCCGTGCGGGCAATGAAGCCGTCGAGGCCCGAGCAGCGGATCGCGCGTTCGACTAAGGCGGCGTCCGGCTCGGCCATGCCAAGCAGGATGTTGTGCCACACGGTGCCTTCGAAGATCATCGCGTCTTGCGCGCTGTAGATCACGTTCCGGCGCAGCTGGGGAATCGCGAAGCGATCAAGCGCGTGGCCATCGAGCGTGATCAGCCCTTCCTCGGCGGGGATCAGCCCGGCGAGCAATTGCAGCAGGGTCGACTTGCCCGAGCCGGACTTGCCGATCAGCGCGACACGCTCGCCCTCGCTGATCTGGAACGAAAGACCCGACAGGCTCGGCGCACCGCTGCCCTTGAAGGTATGCCCAAGGCCTGCGACAGCCAGCGCGCCGCGGACCGGGGCAAGGCTGACGGCGGGATCGGAGACATCGCGCTCCGGCTCGGTCTGGAGCAACCCGGCAAGCGCCTGAAACTGCGCGAGGCTCTGATAAGCGCGTGCGAACATGCTCACGGTCGCGGCGACCGGAACCATCGCACGGCCTGTCAGCAACACGACCGCGATCAGCGCGCCGGTCGTCATCAGCCCCGCCTTGATCTGCAGCACCCCGATCACGACGACCATCACGGTGACCAGCTGCACCAGCAGACCGGCAGCGGAGGCTGGCAGTTCGGACCAGTGCCGCACTTGCTTGCTGCCGATGGCGAGGTGGTCGGAAATGACATCCCAGCGTCCCTCGAACAGGCCCTCCGCATGATTGGCCTTGATCGTAGTCCAGCCGCTGGTGAGTTCGGCCGTCAGGTCGCTGCGCGCCTGCAAGAGCTTCGAGGCGCGGCGGCTGGCAAGTTTCAGCGCATAGTTGCTGACCATGCCGAACAGGATGAGGCCGAGCGCACCGATCACAGGCCCAATCACGGTGAACCCGCCGATGGCTGCGATCAGCGTAAACAGCAGGACGACAAACGGCAGATCGACGCACAAGGTGGCGATGGCGTTGGGCACGAGCAGCGAGAGTTGCTCCAGATCGCGCAGGCCGGTGAGCATCGCACCGAAGCTCATGCCTGGCGTCGGCGCACGGGCGCGCAGCACCGCGACGGCGGCGCGATGCTGGACTGCCTGTCCGACACGGGTGGCCACGGCCTCCACGAAGCGTGCCTTGAGCTTCTTGAGCAGCAGCTCGAACACAAGGACGAGGACGACGCCGAAGGACAGCGCCCAGAGGCTTTCGATCGCGAGATTGGGCACCACGCGGTCGTAGATCGCGCGCATGTAGAGCGGGATGGCGAGGGCGCAGAGATTGAGCAAGGCGCTGGCCAACAGCATCTGACCGAGCGGTCGGCGCTCGGCGAGATAGGCACCGAGCAGCCACATCTTCGGGTTGCGGCGGATGAGGTCGCGTTCATGGGCGTCGCTGGCGCCGTTCACCGGGTCGACCGGGCCGCTGTGCAGTGCTTCGCCCGCAAGCAGAGGGCGCAGGGCAGCGAAGGGCACGGACTGCTCGCCCGCAGCATCCAGCGCGACAACCTGATCTGCGGCGCACTTGGTGATCAGAACCGCGCCGCCGCTCGCCAGGGGCACGACAAGCGGCAGGGCTGCCGGTTCGGGCGCGCGCTGGCCGATGGGGTGCCAATGCGCTTCCAGCCCGATCCGCGCCAGAGCGAACGGCGCGAGCTTGGCGGCGAGTGTTTCCTGCGCCATCGGCAGTGCGGCGCTTAGCGCGGCGGGGTCGTGTTGGATCCCCCGCGCGGCGGCAAGCGCTTCGAGCGCAGCGAGCATCGGCAAGGGCGTGATCGTGGGCTGAGCTTCTCCGCCTGTCTGCGTTGGCACCGGCCTGCTGCGGAAGAGACGGCCAAAGCGGCCTGAACGGCGGGCATCAGGCGACGCGGAGGATGGTTCGATCATTGGCGGTTACCCTGCTTTCGAGCCGGGAGTGCCAGTTTATGGAAAACGCCGTCTAAAGCCGGACCTACGGAACTGCGCGTAGGCCAAAGGCAAGGTGAAACAAGCATAATGACTGGTAAATCCCGGGCAACACTCTTCCTTTGACCGAGGTTCTGCCATGCGCTTTGCGCGCCTTCGCCAGTCGCTGATCACCTCGCTCGGCGGCGCGAGCCTGTTCGACGATCTGCGCGCCGGAGAAGCCGAGGCAGTTCTCGGCGGCAGGCTTGCCCTGGCCAGCCAGCCCATCGGCGCAGCTATGCCATGGAGCGCGCGCATTGGGCTCGGTGGTTCGTCGCGACTGCTCAAGGCCCTCGCGATCACGTTCGGCTTGGTCGTGCTGTGGATGGCGCTGTTCACCGTGGACAAGGTGACGCGCGGCGCCGGACGTGTGCTGCCTTCCACCCAGAACCAGCTGGTCCAGCACCTCGAAGGCGGGATTGTGAAGGAAATCCTTGTCTCCGAAGGCCAGCGGGTCCGGCGCGGACAAGTGCTGATGCGTATCAGCAATGCCTCGACCGGCGCCGCCATCGAAAGCGCGCGAACCGATCTTGTCGCCAAGCGGATCATGCTGGCGCGGCTCGATGCGGAGATATCGGGTGCGGGCAGCTTCACGCCCCCGCTCGAACTCGCCGCGCAGGCGCCCGAGATCGCCGCGAGCGAGGCCGGCCTGTTCGCTTCACGCCGCGCGCAGCGGATGAGCCAGGTCGGCGTGATCAACGAACAGGCACGCGCCAAATCGGCCGAGGTCGGCTCGCTGCAGGCGCGCCTTGCCAATCTGCGCAATGAGGAGCGGCTGGCGATGGAGCAACTCTCCAAGCTTGAACGCGCCTATGCCGAAGACGCTGTCTCCGAGCGCGATGTGCTCGACAAGCGCGCGGCGCTCCTGTCGCTGCGCACGCGCATCGCCGATGTCGCCAACCAGATCCCGCAATCCTCCGCCGGGCTGGGTGAATCTGCAGCACGGCGAGGGGAAATCTGGGCGAGCGACATGGAGCAGATCCGCGCGCAGGCCGCGCAGCTCCGGCTCGAACTTGCCAAGGCCGACGAGCAGTTCGGCGCCGTGCAGGACCGCGTCGCGCGCGAGGAAATCCGCGCACCGGTCGACGGCGTGATCAACCGGCTCAACGTGCGCACCGTGGGCGGCGTGATCCGCGGCGGGGAGCCGGTGGCGGAGATCGTGCCGGCGGCCAGCCAGGTGATCATCGAGGCGCGCATCGCCCCCAAGGACCGCAGCAACATCTGGCCGGGCCTGCCTGCGCGGATCAAGATCTCGGCCTATGATTCCACCGTCTACGGCTCGCTCGAAGCCAAAGTCGTGGATGTTTCGCCCGATGCGATCCAGGACCCGCGCGGCGGGCTTTACTACCGCGTGCGGCTTGACGCAGGTCGCGCCAGCTTCGGCGCCGGCATGCCGGTGATCCCGGGCATGACGGGCGAAGTGGCGATCCGTTCGGGCCGCCAGACGATCCTGAACTACGTGCTGGGGCCGCTCATCCGCATCTCCCAGGAAGCGCTGCGAGAGTAATGCTACGTCACGGAAATCCTAGCAAAAACGTCTGTGGCCGGACCGCACTGACAATAGCAAAAATGTCACACTGTGTCTGATTTCGCGTCTGCGGCATCAGCTTTGCCCTCCAAAGCTGTTTACACTTTCAATCGAAGGAATATCCACAACGCCATCAACCGGAGGCAGACCGGGGGGCTCTTCATGCCTGGCTGCTCATATCAGGGGGTATTCAATCCGTGCGAAATCTTTCCAACCTCGCGCTGCGCGGCGCACTTATGGCGTCTGCCGCAGCCTTTGGCGGCGTGGCCGCTCCTCAGGCCGCGTTCGCGCAGGAAACCGCCGCGCCGGCCGATGACGCCGCGCCTGCGGAGAGCATCGTGGTCATCGGTACCCGCCGTACCGACCGTACCGTCACCAGCTCGGCCTCGCCGATCGACATCATCGGCACCAAGGATATCGCGACCCAGGCGTCGGCAAACCTTGTCGATGTCATCCGCAACCTCGTCCCCTCGTTCTCGGTCCAGTCGAACTCGATCTCGGACGCCTCGACCTTCGTCCGCTCGCCCTCGCTGCGCGGCCTTTCGGCGGACGAAACCCTCGTCATGATCAACGGCAAGCGCCTCAACCGTTCGGCGCTGGTGCAGGTCTACTCGGGTGGTGACACCGGCCTCAGCTACGGTGCGCAGGGCGCCGACATCAGCTCGATCCCCGCGATTGCCCTCAAGAACCTCCAGGTCCTGCGTGACGGCGCGACCGCCCAGTACGGTTCGGACGCGATCGCCGGCGTGATGAACTACGTCATCCGCGATAACAAGGAAGGTCTCGAAGTCCAGGGCCGTTACGGCCAGTTCTACCAGAACGGCGACGGCAAGAGCTACCAGATCGCGGCAAACGCGGGCATCAAGCTCTCCGACCGGGCGTGGATCAACATTTCGGGTGAGTACAACGACGACGGCCGCACCAGCCGCGGCAAGACCCGTCCGACTGCGCTCGCGTTCGCCGCACAGAACCCCGGCGATGTCGGCCAGCTGCCGTACTACCCGCTGCCTGCCCAGATCTGGGGCAACTCGCCCACGCGCGGCTGGAAGATCCTGTTCAACTCCGCATTGGAACTGTCCGACAGCGCGAAGTTCTACGTGGTCGGCAACGCTGCCCGCAGCAAGGCCGAGCAGAGCTTCAACTACCGCGCCTCGACCGCTGCCGTGCTCGACAGGACCGGCTCGGTGCTCAAGTCGCCCGCCAACTACAATCCGGCAGCTGGCGATCAGGTGCTGTGCGGCCGCTCGTTCCTGAACTACAACCCGACCCCGGGTCGGGACGCGCTGGGCTGCGCGACCACGCAGGATCCCTATTTCCGCAACCTCTACCCGGCCGGTTTCACCCCGGTGTTCGTGGGTATCGTGCAGGAACTGTGGGGCACCGTCGGCTTCAAGGGCAACTTCGGCAAGCTTGACTACGATCTGTCTGCATCGAGCAGCCGCAACACGCTCGATCTGTCGATGTACAACTCGCTGAACACCGCGTTCACCCCGACCCCGGGCTTTGCGACCGCGCCGTACAACGTCCCTACGCAGACGAGCTTCGACTTCGGCCGTCAGGCGCAGAAGGAAACCAACGTCAACCTCGACGTGACCTATCCGCTCGAAGTCGGTTTCGCGAAGCCGATCGTGATTTCGGGTGGCTTTGAGTACCGCAAGGAAACCTACCAGCTCACCGCGTCGGACTTCCAGGCCTACGCCCAGGGCGGCGCTTCGGGCTACGGCGGCGTGAGCCCGCAGCAGGCCGGTTCGTGGAGCCAGCGCAACATCGCTCTCTACCTCGGTGCTGAAACCGACATCACCTCGAACTGGACCGTTGGCATTGCCGGCCGTTACGAGCACTACAACACCTTCGGTTCGGCCACCGTCGGCAAGATCAACACGCGCTATGAATTCATCCCGGGCTTCGCGATCCGCGGCACGGTCGGCACGGGCTTCCACGCGCCGTCGCCGGGTCAGCAGAACAACTCGACGCTGACGACGAACTTCAATCAGGGCGTCTCGATCCAGACCGGCACCTTCCCGGTCGGCAGCGCGATCTCGCAGATCTTCGGTGCTCGTCCGCTGACTCCGGAAAAGTCGACCAACTTCGGCGTCGGCTTCACCGCGCAGCCCAATTCGCACCTCACGCTGACGGTCGACTACTACAACATCAAGGTGCGCGACCGCATCTTCATCTCGCAGCCGTTCCCGACCGTCGATGCGGCGCATCCGGATGGCTCGATCACCGCGGCTGACATCGCCCAGTTCCCCGTTCTCGCGGCGGTGGGTGTCGGCGGTCAGGTGAGCTACTTCACCAATGGTCTCACCACCCGCACGCAGGGCGTCGACGTTGTCGCGACCTACAACACCAAGGCGCTTGACGGCGACATCAACGTGTCGCTGGCCTACAACCACAACAACAACAAGGTGCTGCGGGCCAACGCCAACGTGATCAGCGCTGCGCAGATCGGCAACATCCGCAATCTCGCCCCGCACGATGTCGCCCGTCTGACGGTCGGCTACTCGCGCGAGAAGATCGCGATCACGGTTCGCGGCAGCTACTTCGGCTCGTGGATCAACGCGACGGACTATGGCTTCGGCCAGACCTTCGGTTCCAAGGCAACCGCGGACCTCGACGTGACCTACAACATGTCGAAGGACCTGGCGCTGAGCGTGGGTGCGAACAACCTGTTCAACACCTTCCCGGACAAGCTGGATAACCGCTCGCTCACGATCTACCCGATCACCGGCGGTGCGGCTGACGGTCAGGTCTATGCCCGTAACGGCGGACCTTTCGGCTTCAACGGCGGCTTCTGGTACGCCCGCATCCGCGTCAAGTACTGAGTTCGGCCAGTCTGGCCAAACAGATCGGGCGGGGAAGTTTCGGCTTCCCCGCCCTTTTCTTTTGACCTTCGCGAGGGCAGAGGTGCGTCCGAGAGGACGACCAGCCCATGACCCTTCGCAACACCGCCATCGCCGCCTTTGCGGCGCTTTCGCTTGTTTCCGCGACAAGCCTGCAGGCCGCCTCGCAAGTGCCGCTGGGAGCCGAGCACGGCATGGTCGTTTCCGCGCACCGGCTCGCAAGCGATGCCGGAGTCGAGGTGCTCAAGGACGGCGGCAATGCAGTCGATGCGGCCATCGCGGTCGCTTATGCATTGGCAGTGACCTTCCCCGAGGCAGGCAACATCGGCGGGGGCGGTTTCATGACGGTGCGTTTTGCCGACGGGCGCACCACGTTCATCGACTTCCGCGAAACCGCGCCGGCCGCTGCGACGGCGACGATGTATCAGGACAAGGCGGGCAGGGTGATCCCGCTGCTGTCGACGCGCGGCCACAAGGCCGTCGCAGTCCCCGGCACGGTCGCCGGGCTGGAACTCGCACGCGAAAAGTTCGGCACTCTGCCGCGCGCCCGCCTCATGGCCTCAGCGATCAGCCTCGCCCGCGACGGCTTCGTGATGGATCAGGGTGATGCGACGTTCCTCGCCGAAGGCGCCGAGGATTTCGCCAAGGACCCGGCGAGCGCGGCGATTTTCCTCGATGCCGGCAAGCCGTGGGAAAAGGGCCACCGCTTCGTGCAGGCCGATCTCGGCCGCATGCTTCAGCTGATCGCCGACAAGGGCGCCGACGCGTTCTACAAGGGCGAGATCGCCGAGAAGATCGCGGCATCAAGCAAGGCGCATGGCGGCATCCTCACCAAGGCCGATTTCGCCGCCTATCGCGCGGTGGAACGCGCCCCGCTCGAATGCGACTACCGCGGCTATCACGTGATCTCCGCCCCGCCGCCAAGCTCGGGCGGCGTCGTGGTGTGCGAGACGCTGAACATCCTTTCCGCCTATCCGATGGGCGAACTGGGCTGGCATTCGGCGCAGAACATCCACTACCTGACCGAAGCACTGCGCCGCGCGTTCCATGATCGCAACGTCAGCCTTGGCGATCCGGGCTTCGTGAAGGCCGATGTCGCCAAGCTGATCTCGCCCGATTACGCAGCCAGTCTGCGCAGCGGCATCAGTGCGGACAAGGCAACCCCGTCCGTATCGCTCGGCGTGCCAGGTGTGGGGCATGAAGGCGCAAGCACCACGCATTTCTCGATCGTCGACGCGGCAGGCAACGCGGTCTCCCTTACCTATACGCTCAACGACTGGTTCGGCGCGCGGGTGACGGCAGACGGCACCGGAATCATGCTCAACGACGAGATGGATGATTTCTCTGCGAAGCCCGGCGAGCCCAACATGTATGGCCTTGTCGAGGGCACCAACAATGCCATCGCGCCCGGCAAACGGCCCCTCTCGTCGATGACGCCGACGATCGTCACCAAGGACGGCAAGCTCGTCATGGTCGTCGGCACCCCCGGGGGCAGCCATATCCCGACCGGCGTGCTGCAGGTCATGCTCAACGTGATCGACCATGGGATGACGGTGACCGAGGCTACCGATGCCTCGCGCATTCACGCGCAGTGGCTGCCCGACGTGATCTTTTGGGAACCCAATGCCCTTAGTGCCGAGACGCGTGCTGCCCTTGACGCAAAGGGGCACAAGCTGGAGCAGATGCGCTACTGGAACCAGATCGCCGCAATCCTCGTCGGCTCTCCCGCGCTGGGCCAACCTCCGGTCGGCCGCGACCGGCTCTACGGCGCGATCGATCCGCGCCTGCCGGTGGGCAGCGTTGCCGGGTATTGACCGGATGGCGTTCACCCACGCGCTTGCAACGGAGGAGGACCTTCCTCGCCTCCGCGCGCTGATGACGCGGGCAATCGAGGAGCTGCAACGCGGCTTCCTCACGCCGGAGCAAGTCACCGCCAGCCACCAGATCATGGGGCTCGATACGCAGCTGGTGAAGGACGGTACCTACTTCATGATCCTGGATCAGGGCGAACTTGTCGGCTGCGGCGGGTGGAGCTGGCGCGCAACGCTGTTCGGCGGGGACGACTCCATCGTTGCGCGCGAGCCACTGCCGCTCGATCCGGCAAACGACGCCGCCAAGATCCGCGCGATGTACGTCGATCCCGCACATGCCCGGCGCGGCATCGGCAAGCTCATCATGGCGCTGTGCGAGGATGCCGCACGCACCGCAGGCTTCAGCAAGGTCGAACTGATGGCGACGCTGGCCGGGCGGCCGCTCTATGCGGCTTGCGGCTATGCAGAGATCGAAGCGGTCGAAGCCACCTCCCGCGAGGGTGTGTCAGTGCCGATCATTCGCATGGCGAAGCCACTGTAGCGCATCCCGCTCGGGGACGATGTCGCGGCGCAGGGCTGCGACAGACCGCGCGACTTCGGTCTTGAACCTTGCCGCGCGGCGGGCGAAGAGCAGCGCGCAGCCGATAGCGCCGATCCGGTGCAGGCACGCGGATCGGGACAATCTCCATGGCGCAGATGACGGTGAAGGATCTCATGGTCGAAAGCGGCGTCGCTTTCGGGACAAGCGGTGCGCGCGGCACCGTGGTCGCGATGACCGACCGCGTCTGCTACGGTTATACACGCGGTTTTCTTTCCTACCTTGCGACGCTTGGCGAGTTTCAGTCCGGCGGGCGCGTGGCGCTGGCCGGAGACCTGCGCCCCAGTACACCGCGCATTCTCGCGGCCTGCGCGCGGGCGGTGCGCGACGAGGGCGGCGTGCCGGTATTCTGCGGCTATGTGCCGACGCCGGCGCTGGCGCTCTACAGCTTCGCGCAAGGCATTCCCTGCCTGATGGTGACCGGCAGCCACATCCCCTCCGACCGCAACGGCATCAAGTTCTACCGGCCGACGGGTGAAGTACTGAAGTCCGACGAGGCCGGCATGTCATCCCAGCTGGTCCCCCTGCCGGATGGCGCCTTCACGGCGGACGGCATGCTGACCGAGGCGGAAGTCCTGCCATCGGTTACCGATGTCGAGACCGCCTACGTCCAGCGCTACATCGATCATTTTGGCGCCGGCTCGCTCGGCGGAAAGCGCATCGGGGTCTACCAGCACTCCGCCGTCGGGCGCGACATCCTGGCACGGATCGTCCGCGAACTGGGCGCAGAGATCGAGCTGCTCGGGCGCTCGGAAAGCTTCATCCCGGTCGATACCGAAGCCATCCGCGACGAGGATGTGGTGCTCGCGCGTGACTGGGCAAGCGCGGTGACGTACGACGCGATCATTTCCACAGATGGCGATTCGGATCGCCCGCTGCTCGCCGACGAGAACGGGGTCTGGATGCGCGGCGACGTGCTCGGCATTCTCTCGGCGGCCCGGGTCGGGGCGACGGCGGTCGTCACCCCGGTCAGCAGCAACACCGCGCTGGAGCTTTCCGGTCTGTTCCCGCGCTGCCGCCGTACACGCATCGGCTCACCCTATGTGATCGCAGCCATGCGCGAAGAGCATGCCGCGCCCTCTGACGTGGTGTGCGGCTACGAGGCGAACGGCGGTTTCCTGCTCGGTTCGGACATCCCCGGAGCGGGCGGCACGACGACGACCGCGCTGGAGACGCGCGATGCCGTGCTGCCGATCCTGCTCGTGCTGACTGCGCCGGGGGGAAGCGTTTCGCAGCAGCTGGCCAGCCTGCCGCAGCGCTTCACCTTCAGCGACCGGCTCAAGGAATTCCCACCGACGCTCAGCGAGCAGCTGTTCGCGATGCTGAAGGCCGGTTCGCGCGGGGAACAGCTGGTGCTGCAGACGAAGCTGTTCGGAGCCTTTACAGGCGAAGCGAGGGTAATCGACGATACCGACGGGGTGCGTGCCACGTTCAGCAGCGGCGAGATCGTTCACTTGCGCGGATCGGGGAATGCGCCCGAACTGCGCTGCTATACCGAAGCGGACAGCGAGGACCGCGCAGTGGCACTCAACCGCGATGCGCTGGGCAGCGTAAAGGCGGCGCTCGGTTTGGCATAGTAACAGCTCCCTTACGACAAACGCTAAGTGACTTGGGCCCGATCGGTCGGCAAGTTCTTCGCGCGCTGCCCAGCGTCGTGGCTTGCGACCAGAAGGAGAGACCCGCATGACCCGCTCCTATCCGCTGTTCCAGCAGGCCTATTATGTGCAGAGCATCGACGCTGCAGCGGAGAAGTGGGCGAAGGCCTTCGGCGCCGGACCCTTCTTTATGGCCCGCCACCACCGCTGCGAGGAATTCACCTATCGCGGCACCGCGGTCGAGGCCGATGTCTCCTATGCCTTCGGCTATCTCGGCGACATGATGATCCAGTTCATCGAGCAGCACGATGACCAGCCATCGATCTATCGCGACATGTACAAGGCCGGCGAGGAAGGCTTCCACCACATAGCCTACCTCGTCTCCGACTTTGCCGCCGAACGCCAACGCTGGCTCGACATGGGCTATCCGCTGGCGACCGAGCTCTATGCCGATCAGGTGAACGCCGCCTATTTCGACACGCGCTCGCTCAACGGCGGCTTCACCGAGATCCACGGCGATCCGCCTCACATCATGGGCATGTTCGGCGTATGGAAACGCGCCCACGAAGCCCGCGACGCGAACACGCCTGCCACGATCGAAAGCGGTGCGATCAAGACCTATAGTCGCGCACCGCTGCTGCCGAAGTGAAAATGTGGGTGGTGTGTGGGGGGCCTCTGGCGCACCCGACAGGATTCGAACCTGTGACCTCTGCCTTCGGAGGGCAGCGCTCTATCCAGCTGAGCTACGGGTGCGTGGGATGCACCGCCTAGCAGCGCCGCGCGCTGCTTGCCAGAGGTTTGTCGTTTAGGGATTTGGTAGGCGCCGCGGGGTTATTCCCCCGCGCATGGCCAGCCGTCCCCCCTCTCATGATGCGAATCGTACGGGCGCTCGTCCGGCGGCGAGCCAGATGGCGGTGAAATGGACGGCGGTGCACGAGGCTGCGGCGGCCATCGGCGAGCTCGCCGGAATTGCGCCCGAATATCGCTCGCCGGAGGTGCGGAACTTCCCTGCGATCATGCGCGATACGGGGGGGTGGCGGATGCGGCTTGCCGAGCAGGGCGTGGACGATCTCGCCGCGATTCTCGAGCCGGGCCTTGCCGCCTTGCTGGCATTGCATGACAGCGGGACGCCCGCGGGTGCGGCGGCTCTGGCGCTCTGGCAGGAGTTTCATACGGCACGCGCGGGGCTGCTGGCGCTGATCCCGCCGCTGGGAATCGAACGCTAGCGCCAAAGCGCGCTTTCTTTGTTCTATTTTTGTTCTTAAGCTGCAGCCATGCTCGATTCGGCCATCCCTGCGACTGCCCCTGCCGAGCGCGAGGCGCAGGCCGTCGCGCGCGGAATCGGGCGGCTGTTTGCGCGAAATGGCATCTGGTGCCTGCGGGAAATGCCGCTCCGTTCGGGCCGCCGGGCCGATCTGATGGGGATCGACGGCAAGGGCCGGATCGTGATCGTGGAGATCAAGGTCGCGCGGAACGATCTGCTCGGCGATGCGAAGTGGCCGGACTATCTGGAATATTGCGACCGGTTCTACTGGGGCCTTGCCCCGCACCTTGACCGCGCCTGCCTTGAAACGCCAGCTTTCAGGCCGGATCTCTGCGGCCTGATCGTGGCGGATGGCTATGACGCGGAGATCCTGCGCCCCGCCCCCAGCCTGCCGCTCGCCCCTTCGCGCCGCAAGGCAGAGACCGAGCGGCTCGCCCGCGCGGCGCTGCGGCGGCTGGTTGTGGCGGGCGATCCGCAATGTTCCGGGTGGGGCGAAGAGCCCTAGAGCCAGCCGGCCGTCGCCAGCAGCAGGACGATACCGAGCAGCGCAAAGAACAGCGCCGCAATCAGGCGCACCACGCCGAGCGGCACGCGTTTGACGATCTCTCCGCCGAGCAGCACCGCGGGCACATTGGCCAGCATCATACCGAGGGTGGTGCCCATGGTGACCGCGACGGCATCGTGGAAGCGGGCACCGAGCGCGATGGTGGCGACCTGCGTCTTGTCGCCCATTTCGACGAGGAAGAAGGCGATCAGGGTCGTCAGGAATGCACCGCCGCGCGAAACTGCGGGCGCTTCGTCGTCGTCGAACTTGTCGGGTACCAGGGTCCAGGCGGCCATCGCGAGGAAGCCGATGGCGACGGCATAGCGGAAGGCCGGGCCGTCGAACCAACCCGCTGCCAGCGATCCGACCAGCGCGGCAAGGAAATGATTGGCCAGCGTGGCCACGAGAATGCCGAGAACGATCGGCAGGGGCCGCTTGAACCGCGCGGCGAGCACGATGGCAAGGAGCTGCGTCTTGTCCCCGATTTCTGCGAGGGCGACGATGGCGGTGGAGGTGAGCGTGGCGGCAATCTGGGCTTCGAGCATGGGCAGGTTCCAAGGCCGGGCGAGCATTCGAGACAACGGCACCGCACTCCCCCGCCCGGCCGGACGGGGAGCACAGGTGCCATTGGTCTCGCCCGGCAGCTTCAACCTCGAAGGCCCTTCGCTGCCGCCTGCGCCATGGCCTCTCGGCCAAGCATGTTGACGCGCCAGACAAGTCTGGCAGGGGACTGCGCATGGACGCGCAGCGGCTACTCCCCAAGTGACGGCGCGGGCACTAGTCCGCAACGGACCACTCTGCAAGGCACTTGACGCGCGACAGGGATGGACGGCCCGCGTAATTGCTGTATTCAACAATGCATAGCACCAATGATCCAACCCGGCTGCGGGAGGCGGTGCGCCCTGAACAGTGGAAGCGACTTTGACCAGAAGAGCGACCCTTGCCCTCAGCGCGGCCTGCGCCGTGCTGCCATTCTCCACGCCCGCGATGGCGAAACAGGGGCCGCTCGCGGAGGCCTTGGGCGCGCCGGATGATCTTGCGATCAGCGCTACCGTCCGCGCGCGGGTCGAGGGGATCGACGGGCAGTTCCGCCCGAGCCCTGCCTCAGCCGATGCGATGTTCTCGCTCCGCACCACGTTGGCAGTGGAATACGATGCAGGCCCGGTTCGCTTCGGCGGCGAGCTCTGGGATGCGCGCGCTTATGGCGAAGGGCCAGCCTCTTCGATCACGACCTCGGAAGTGAACACCGTCGAACTCGTGCAGGCCTATGCCAAAATCGAACTGGGCGATTGGCGCAAAGGTGCGAAGGGCGGGAAAGGCCTGCTGACTTTGGGCCGCCAGACCATGGATATTGGCTCGCGCCGCCTCGTCGCGCGCAACCGTTTTCGCCAGACCACCAACGGCTTCACCGGCGCGGACCTCGAATGGACAACGCACGGCGGCACGCGGCTGCAGGCGTTCTGGACGATGCCGCAGATCCGCAGGCCCGACGATCTGCCGAGCCTCAGGGACAACGCGGTCAAGTTCGATCTCGAAACTACGCGGGTGCAGTTCTTCGGCGCGCATGCCACGGTGCCGCATCTGCTGGGCGGTGTGCTGGAGACCTATGGCTACCGGCTGGCCGAGCAGGACGGCGACAATCGGCCAACGCGCAATCGCCGCCTGTGGACCTTGGGCGCGCGGGCCTTCGCCCGCCCGGCAACGGGCAAATGGGACCACGATGTCGAGGGCGCCTGGCAGTTCGGCACGGCGCGGCGCAGCGCGAGTGCGGCCGATGTGACCGACCTCGATGTCTCCGCCTGGTTCCTCCACGCCGAGGCGGGCTACACCCTGAAGGGCGGGTGGAAGCCGCGCGTGGCGGCGCTGTTCGATGCGGCAAGCGGGGATGGCGGCAGGGCCGGGCACTACGGGCGCTTCGACACGCTTTACGGCGCCCGCCGGTTCGATTTCGGGCCGACCGCGCTTTATGGCGCCTTGCAGCGGACCAACATCATCTCACCGGGTGTGCGACTGGAAGCGGTGCCGGACAAGCGCACCGATGTGATGGTCTCGTACCGCGCGATGTGGCTGGAGAACCCGCGTGACAGCTTTGCGACCACAGGCGTGCGCGATGCGAGGGGCGCATCGGGACGCTTTGCCGGACATCAGGCCGAAGCGCGGCTGCGGCACTGGCTGGTGCCCGAGGTGCTGCAGGCAGAGACCGGCGGCGCGGTGCTGTTCAAGCAGGGCTTCCTGCGCAATGCGCCCAATGCGCCGACCAGCGGCGACAGTATCTACGGCTACTTCGACCTGACACTGACGCTTTGACCAAGCTCGGCGAGGCGAGCAAGGATCGCGTGCTTCTCGGCTGCTGTGGCGGTGGGCCAGGCCATGATCTCCTCGATCGTGCGCGCGCACCCGCGGCACAGGCGGGTAAGCGGATCGAGCGTACAAGTGCCAGTGCAGGGGCTGACCGGCTCGCCGCTCATCGCTTCTCGGCGGCCAGACGGCTCATCAGCAGTGCGGCGCGCTTGGCCTGCAGATTGAGGCTGGAGAGGTCCACCGTCTCGTTGGGCGTGTGGTCGCCCCTGCTGGCCGGGCCCAGGCCGACGAGGCCGGGCACATCGGCGGCGACGAAGCTGATATCGCCCGCGCCGCGCTTGAGCGGATCGAGCGGCGGCATCGCGGGCAGGCCGAGCGCGGCGTTCACGTCGTTGAGCCGGGCCAGCAGCGCGCGGTTGGCATCGGTCGGCGCCATCGGCGGGTAACCGTCCTCGAACGTGATCCTGGCCGTAGCACCGGGGAAAGCGCGCGCGACGATGGCCGCCATCTTTTCCTGCGCGCGGGTGTTCTGTTCGGGCGAAAGCGTGCGCAAGTCGCCGCGCGCGATGGCCTTGGCCGGGATGATGTTGGTCTTGCCGGTCGCGCTGGCGTGCGCCTGGTCGGCGGCCAGCGCGGCTTCGGCCCCGCCCGCGATCATGCCAACGTTGAGCGTCAGATTGGGTTCGGGCACTTCGGCGCGGATCGCCGCCAGCATGCGCGACAAGGCGTAGATCGCGCCATCGCCATCGGCGCCGAACACGCCGCTCGAATGGCCGGACTTCGCGGTGACCTCGATCGTCCAGCTATATGCCGAGCGGCGGGCGATCGAGCCCATGTCGATCAGCTTGCCGTCCGGCCCCACATCGCGGGCGAGGCCCTCGAAATCGAGCGCGATGTCTGCCTTCTTGCCTTCGGCGATAAGGTCGGCGCGGGCGGCGGACTGCGGGTCGCCGGCGTCTTCCTCGTCGCCCGTCAGGTACGCAACCACGTTGGCGTTCCTGAGCGTGCCCGCCGCCGCCATCGCGCGCAAGGCGGCCAGCATGGCGACCACGCCGCCCTTGTCATCGGCAACACCGGGGCCGGTGGCAAATGCGCCATTGCGGGTGAACTTCTGGAACGGCGAATCCGCTTCGAACACCGTATCGAGGTGACCGATCAGCAGAAGGCGTTTTGTGCCCGGCTTACCGCTATGCGTGGCGACAAGGTGCCCCGCGCGGCCCGTCTGCTCCATCGGCAGCCACTTCACCGTGAAGCCCAGCGCCTCGAATTCGGGACGCAGCATGTCTGCCACAGCCTTGACCCCGGCGAGATTGCGCGAGCCAGAGTTCTGGTTCACCAGCTTTTCGAGCAAGGCGAGATCGCGAGGTTCGTTCGCTTCGACCGCCGCGACCATGCGCTTTTCCGGCGTGGTGAGCGCGGGCGCGGCAAGTGCGCTGGCAGGAAGCAGAAGCGAGGCGGCGAGGAACGCAGAGGCGAGGCGGTTTTGCATCGGGAGGTGATAGAACCACAGCCCCTTGCTTGGGAAGCCCGCTGGCACTTCGCGTAATTTCCTTGCTTTCACGCGCAATTGCATATAGGCGCACTTTCAGCAGGACTGGCGAGCGGACGTTCCGCCGCAGGCCCGGGCTAGCGTGAGGTTGCGCCGTTCAGGGCGTGAACCCGCCCCGGTCGAACAGCTGCTTCGCTTGGCTTCCCCTTCACGCATGGGTCGCATGGACGACCCTTTGCCTGCGCGCCGCATGAAGCCGCGCGCGCCATTCAACGATTGGATTCCCATGTCTTATTTCAGCGATCTCGGCCTTGCCGAGCCGATCCTCCACGCGCTTGCCAGCAAGGGTTACACCGACCCGACGCCGATCCAGCGCCAGTCCATCCCCGCGCTGCTTGAGGGGCGCGACCTTCTTGGCATCGCGCAGACCGGCACAGGCAAGACCGCAGCCTTCGCGCTGCCTTCGCTCCACCGCCTCGCCGCCAATCCGCAGCCGCGCAAGCCCGCCTCGTGCCGCATGCTGGTGCTTTCGCCGACGCGTGAACTCGCCGCGCAGATCGCCGAGAACATCGCCGCCTATGCCAAGAACCTGCGCCTGACGGTCGATTGCGTGTTCGGCGGCGTGCCGGTGGGCAAGCAGGCCCGCCGCCTCGTGCCGGGCTGCGACATCCTCGTCGCGACGCCGGGCCGCCTGCTCGACCTGATCGACCAGCGCGCGCTCACGCTGGGCCGGGTCGAGATCTTCGTGCTCGACGAAGCTGACCAGATGATGGACCTCGGCTTTATCCATGCGCTCAAGCGCGTGGCCAACCTGCTACCCAAGCAGCGCCAGAGCCTGTTCTTCTCGGCCACCATGCCCAAGGCGATTGCCGACCTCGGCAAGCAGTTCATCAACAATCCGGTGCGTGTGGAAGTAACGCCGCAGGCGACCACGGCCGAGCGCGTCGAGCAGTACGTTACGTTCGTCAACCAGGCCGAGAAGCAGGCTCTGCTCACGCTGCGTATCCGCGCGCTGCTGGCGGACAAGACGCTTGACCGCGCGCTGGTGTTCACCCGCACCAAGCACGGCGCGGACCGCGTGGTGCGTCACCTCTCCGCTGCCTCGATCAGCGCCCGCGCGATCCATGGCAACAAGAGCCAGGCGCAACGCACCGCCGCGCTGGATGCGTTCCGGCAGGGCTCGTGCCCGATCCTCGTCGCCACCGACATCGCCGCGCGCGGGATCGACGTGAGCGGGGTGAGCCACGTGTTCAACTTCGAGCTGCCCAACGTGGCGGAGCAGTACGTCCACCGCATCGGCCGCACCGCGCGTGCGGGCGCGGATGGCGAGGCGATCAGCTTCTGCGCGCCGGACGAGAAGCCCTACCTGCGCGATATCGAGAAGCTCACGCAGGTGAAGCTCACCCCGCTGCCGCTGCCCGAGGGCTTCCAGGCCGAAGCCGCGAAGCTTCCCGCCGTCAGCCGCAAGCCCGACGAGGCCGAGCGCGACGCACGGCGCGACGAGCGCGATCAGCGCGGGCGCTTCGGCGATCGCGGTGCGCCGCGTGGGGAGCGTCGTCGCGACGACCGTTCGCCGGGTGGCCGCGCGCAGGGCCGTGATGGCCGCCCGCGCGACGCCAATCCTGCTCGCGCGAACAATGATCGCGGCCCGGTCGGCAATCCCGTCCGCGCCGAGCGCACCGAAGCACCGCAGGGCGAGCGGCGCGAAGGCCAGAAGAAGCCGTTTCGTCCGCAGGGACCGGGACGCGGTCCCGGCGGCAACGGGGGCATGGGCCAGCACCGCAACAAGGTCCGCCGCGTCGTCTGACCGGCGTGCGGTGCCTGTGGACTGACCCAACGGCCGTCTGTCCACTGGCGCACCGCCTTGGCATAGAGAGCGCCGTGTTCCTGACTTCCTCTCCCCACGCTACCGGAGCGATCCCCGCATGAGCGAGCTGTGGCTGACCGCAGCGATCATGACGGTGATCATCGCCGCGCGCTATCTCGCGGTAAGCGGGCTCTTCG
Organism: Novosphingobium sp. AAP93; assembly: GCF_001296055.1. Lineage (NCBI taxonomy): Bacteria > Pseudomonadati > Pseudomonadota > Alphaproteobacteria > Sphingomonadales > Sphingomonadaceae > Novosphingobium > Novosphingobium sp. AAP93. The sequence continues at coordinate 113,912 of NZ_LJHZ01000029.1, read as the reverse complement.
CTTGGCTGACCAAGCTGGTGCGCCCCGGCCATTACGATGGCCTTGACCGCCAGATGCGCAGCGAGATCGCGTGGAGCCTCGCTTCCGCCGCGATCTATGGTGTGCCGGCGGGCATCATCGCCTGGGGCTGGCAGCACCATGGCTGGACGCGGGTCTACACCGATGCGAACGCCTGGCCGCTGTGGTGGTTGCCGCTCTCGCTGTTGGTCTACCTCGCGCTCCACGATACGTGGTTCTACTGGACGCACCGGCTGATGCACCGCCCCCGCGTGTTCCGCGCGGTGCATGCGATCCACCATGCCAGCCGCCCGCCTACAGCTTGGGCAGCGATGAATTTCCATCCCGTGGAGGCCGCGATTGTCGGCCTGTTCATTCCCGCGCTGGTCTTCGTGGTGCCGATCCACGCCGGCGTGCTGGGGCTCGTATTGATGGTGATGACCGTGATGGGAGTCACAAATCATATGGGTTGGGAAATGTTTCCCAAGGCACTTGTTCACTCAACTGTAGGGCAATGGGTGATAACAGCGAGTCATCACCATCGTCATCACGAGCTCTATCGATGCAATTACGGCCTTTATTTCCGGTTCTGGGATCACGTCTGCGGGACCGACAAGGGTCTGTCCGCGCCATGATGCGCAAGGGACTTCCGCTTGGCGTGGCGGTGATCGCTGCACCGGCTGCGATGGCGGCTATGCCGTTGCCGCAGATTCTGGGCGCAGCGAATGCGTCCGAAGCAAGCTCGATCCTCGTCGAGATCGACGGGCTGCGTTCGAATCGCGGGCAGATCATGGCCTGCATGACCGCCAATCCCAAAACCTTCCCCGATTGCCAGAAGGACCCGCACGCGCGGCACCTCACCGTACCGGCGGCGAACGGAGAGACCGTAGAGTTCCGGGACGTGCCGCAGGGCCGCTATGCCATTGCGCTGTTCCATGACGAGAATGGCAATGGCCGGATGGACAAGATGATGATGCTCCCGCGCGAAGGTTTCGGCTTCTCGCGCGATGCGCCGCTGCAATTCGGCCCACCCCGATTCGGCGCGGCGTCGTTCCAGGTCGGTCCGGCGCAGCTGAAGACCGCAATCAAGGTTCGCTATATCCTGTAACATTTGCTTGCGCGGCGGCGCGGCATCGGGAATGGGCTGAAAGCCTCATGCTTTGTCGGAGAAGTGTGTGCCTGATGCCCTGACCGGAGCGCAGCCGCTGCGCTCGCTGCTTTACATGCCGGCGAGCAACCGCCGCGCTGTCGACAAGGCACGCGCGTTGCCGTGCGATGCCGTCGCGCTCGATCTCGAAGATGCCGTCGCGCCCGAGATGAAGGACGAGGCCCGCGCCGCGCTGGTCGAGGAACTGACCGCGGGCGGCTTCGGACACCGGCAGATGATCGCGCGGATCAATCCGCTGGGTTCGCCCTGGGGCAAGGCCGATCTGGCGGCGCTCGCTCGCGCGCCGCTCCACGCCGTGCTGGCGCCGAAGGTGGATGATGCCGCCGACGTGGTCGCGCTGTCGGTCGCGATGGACGGTGCAGGCTATGATCCTGCCGTGCGGCTGTGGGTGATGATCGAGACGCCGCAGGCCGTGCTCGCGCTGGAGCGGATTGCGCAGTCGGCTCGGATTTCGCGGCTCGCGGGCTTTGTGCTGGGGCTCAACGATCTCGCCAAGGAAACAGGCATGGCGCAAGTGCCGGGCCGCACCGGGTTCGTGCCGGTGATGGTGCAGGCGCTGATGGCGGCGCGCGCCTATGGCCTCGTCCTGCTCGACGGGGTGTGCAATGCGATCGACGATGCCGCGCGGCTCGAAGCGGAATGTACGCAGGCGCGCGAACTGGGGTTCGATGGCAAGACGCTGATCCATCCCTCGCAGGTCGAAACCGCCAACCGCGTCTTTGCGCCGGGAAAGGCGGAAGTCGCCGAAGCAGAGGCTATCGTGGCGGCCTTTGCCGACCCGGCGAACGCAGGCAAGGGCGCGCTCAAGGTCGGCGGCAAGATGGCAGAGCTGCTCCACCGCGACATGGCGGTGAAGCTGCTGGCCAAGGCGGCGGCCATCGCCGCACGCTGACTCCATTATCGAACGATTGCGCGCAGAGACGCGGCGCAACTTAAACACATCTTTACCATGTTGCGCCATGACCGATCCCATCGCACGACCACGGGGACTGGTTCATGGATACGTATCGCGGCATTTCCACGGAAGGTCGGGAGGGGCAGGAGCCCCTCGACTATGCCGCCGACTATACCGGTTACGAGGAATCAATCGACGAGCGGGGTGCTGTCGCGCCGCCGCCGCCGCCCATCGGGCAGGACGAGCGCCGCATGCAGGTGCGCGCCTACAATTTCTGGGCGAGCCTGCTCGATCAGGGCCAGTTTCCGCCGGTGCAGACGCTGCTTGACGGGCAGATGCCCGATTTTGCCGACCATTCGGTGCTGCTGCACTTCGACAATGGCATCGAGGACCCGGCCATCCCGTTCCTTGGTCAGGTGCTCGCCGATGAATGCGAAGCCGGCAGCCCGCTTCGCCGCCTGAGCGACATTCCCGGCCGCTCGCTGCTCTCGCGCATCACCGACCACTACCTGCAGATCATCGCCAATCAGGCACCGATCGGATTCGAGGCCGAATTCGTCAACCAGCGCGGCAAGACGATCCTCTACCGTGGCATCCTGCTGCCGTTCTCGACCGACAACGAGACGATCGACTACCTCTACGGGGTCATCAACTGGAAGGAACTGGCCGATCAGCAGACCACCGATGCCCTGCTGCTCGAAGTCGACCAGGCGCTCGACCAGCGCCCGAGCAGCGCGACGCTGGCCCCGCGCCGTGCGTCCGCCGTACCGCTGGGCGGCTGGGCGGATGGCCCCGATGCAGACAGCCACCCGCTCGATCTTGCCGAAATCGGGGCCGAGATCATCCCGGAAGAGGCCGCTCTGCCCGGAGAAGCTTACGGGCTCGAAGACCCTGTCCCTGCCTGCCTTGCCGACTGGCTCGCTTCCGCTCGCGACCTGGCGCACATCGCCCATGCCAGCGAGGACCGCACCCGCGGCGCGCTCTATGCTGCCATTGGCCGGGCCTGGGACTTCGCGCTTGCAGCAGAGGAAGCAGCCGACGACTATGCCGAAATGCTTGCGGACGCAGGCCTCACCATGCAGGCCCGCGCGCCGTTGACGCCGCTGGTCAAGCTGGTGTTCGGCGCGGACTACGACAAGACGCGCATTGCCGAATACACCACCGCGTTGACCCATGCGCAGCGCCTCGGGCTGGGCATTGGCGAACTCGGGGCCTACCTCGCATCGGCTTCCGGCGGGCTCAAGGGTGTCGTCGCGCTGGAACGCAAGCTGCGCCGCGAGGAGACCGGCAAGACCGCGCCGAAGCCGCGCGCGCCGTTGATCGAGGGGTTGCGCGCGCTCGATCACAAGCCGCTCTATGCGCTGGAGCCCGAAGGCGCGGAATTTGCACTCGTCATGGTGCGCCGCCTCGCCAGCGGCCCCGCCGTGCTGCTGGGCGAGATCGCTGACGACCAGCCAATGCTGGAGCGCGCGGCGCGCCGCCTGCTGGGCTGAAGGGCCGCTTTCCCGTCTGCACAAAAGCGTCTAGCCATGGCTCATGGCTGACGTCCTTACTCCAACCTGCAAACCGCGCCGCCGCTGGCTGGTGTGGACTCTTGCCGTGCTGGCCCTTCTCGGAGTCGGCGGATTTCTCCTCTATCGGCAAGCACTTGCGACAGAGGCCGTGGCAATGCTGGATACGGCCGACCGCATCCTGCATGGCGGCGACGGTACAATCCACGAAGTAGCCGCCGTGCGCTATGGCAGTGATCCGGCACAGAAGCTTGAAATGTTCCTCCCCGCCGGTGCGGCGAAAGGTCCTTTGCCCATCATCGTCTTCATCCATGGCGGCGGCTGGCGTTCGGGCGATCCGCACGACTACCGTTTTATCGCCCGCGCGCTGGCGCCGCAGGGTTATGCCGTGGTGCTGGCAGGCTACCGGCTCTATCCCAAGGCGCAGTACCCAGGCATGCTGGAGGACGGCGCCGCCGCGGTGCGCTGGGTGGCGGACCATGCCGCTGCGCTGGGCGGCGATCCCAAGCGCGTGGTGCTGATGGGCCACTCCGCCGGAGCCTACAACGCGGTGATGCTCGGGCTTGACCAGCGCTGGCTGGCGGCAAAGGGCCTAGATGCCAACACACTGCGCGGGGTGGTAGGTCTGGCTGGCCCCTATGACTTCTACCCCTTCGAGAGCGAGGCGACCAGGTTGAGCTTCGGCAAGGCGCCGAATCCCGAGGAGACCCAGCCGGTGGTCCACGCCCGCGCCGGAGGGCCGCCGCTGCTGCTCGTCCACGGCATCGCCGATACCCGCGTGCGACCGCGCAATTCAGTCGAGCTTGCCCGCACGATGACCCGCGCTGGAGCGCCGACCCGCGCCGTGCTGCTGGACGGCGTGACGCATGAAGGCCTCATCATGATGTTCGCACGGCCCTTCTCGCGCGATTCGCGGGCCTTCGATGCCGTGCTGCCGTTCCTCGCCAAGGTGACCGCTTCACCGGCGGTTCAGGCGAGCGGCAGATAAGCTCCGGCCACCGTGACCCGATCCTTACCTCGCCGCATCGGACAAGCCGTCGCAGCCGGCATCGCGCTGTTCCTCGCGCCCACGCCAGCCTCAGCGCAATCGGTCTTGCGCGATGCGGAGACTGAAGCCTTCTTTCAGGACATGGCCGCGCCGATCGTCGCAGCCGCCGGGTTCAACCCGCGCGCGATCGATCTGGTGCTGCTCAACGACCCTTCGATCAACGCCTTCGTGGCGGGCGGGCAGGCGGTTTACATCCACTCCGGCCTGATCAGCGCGGCGGACAACGCGCAGGAAGTCCAGGGCGTTTTCGCGCACGAACTGGGCCATATCACCGGCGGACACGTGATCCGCGGTGACGAGGGCGGCAAGCCCGCCACCGGGATCACGCTGCTCAGCCTGCTGCTGGGCGCCGCAGCGGCAGCGGCGGGTTCGGGCGATGCGGGTATCGGCATTCTGATGGCCGGGCAGCAGGCCGCGCTCGGCAAGTACCTCGCCTTCAGCCGCGCGCAGGAATCCTCGGCGGATGCCGCCAGCGTCGGCTTCCTGTCGAAGGCGGGCATCTCGGGCAAGGGCTCGATCGACTTCTTCAAGAAGCTGCAGAACCTCGAGTTCCGCTATGGCTTCAAGCGCAATGCGGACGCCGAGTTCTATTCCACCCACCCGCTGACCGCGGATCGCCTCACCACGCTGCAGGATTCGTTCTCGCAGGACCCGTCGTGGAACAAGCCGGGCGATGCGGCGCTGCAGGCGCGGTTCCTGCGGGTGAAGGCCAAGCTTGTCGGCTATCTCGCCGAGCCTTCCGCCACGCTTGCCGCCTATCCCGATTGGATGCAGGACGCGCCCGCACACCTCGCGCGCGCCTATGCCTACCACAAGGAAGCGCTCATGGACAAAGCGCTGGCCGAGACCGACGCGCTGCTTAAGCTCGATCCGAACGATCCCTATGCGCTTGAACTCAAGGGGCAGGTCCTGCTCGAATCGGGCAAGCCGGCCGATGCCATTGCCCCGCTACGCCGCGCGACTGAACTCACCCGCAACGCCCCGCTCATCGCCACCACGCTCGGCCATGCGCTGCTGGCGACCGAGAACAAGGCCAATTTTCCCGAGGCCGAGCGCGTGCTGAAGACGGCCGTGGGGCGCGACCGCGACAATCCCTTCGCGTGGTATCAACTCGGCGTCGTCTACGAAGCGCAGGGTGATATTCCGCGCGCACGGCTCGCCAGTGCGGAACAGCAGCTCGGCCAGTTGCAGCTGCCTGAAGCGCTGCGCAGCGCCGAGGCGGCCGAAGCCGCGCTGCCAAAGGGCTCGCCCGATTGGCTGCGTGCGCAAGACATCGCAATGTCGGCGCGCGCGATGATTGAGCGGACGCGCAAGTCGCGGTAGGCGCAGCAGGCGGCCCGTCAGGAGTTCAAGGCATGCGTTTCAGTCCGTTTCTTGCTCTGGCGCTGGTGGTCGGCGCAGCCGGTGCTGCCGGGGGCTGGTGGGCCATGCATGGCCGTGCCAGCGAGGAACAGCAAGCCGCCGCCGCTGACGCCAAGCTCGACGGCCAGCTCGCCGAAGCGGGAATTGACGCGCGCAAACGCGGCGCGATCGAGGCACTGGTGCGCAGCTATATCCTCGAACATCCCGAAATCCTGCCGGAAGCGATGGACAAGCTGCAGGCGCGCGAGACCGAAGCGCGGCTGGCCCCCTTGCGCGGCGCCCTTGAGACGCCCTTCCCCGGCGCCATTCTTGGCAACCCGCAAGGCAAGGTAACGCTGGTAGAATTCACCGACTTTTCCTGTACTTATTGCCGCAGCAGCGTCGCCGATGTCGAAGCGCTGGTGAAGGACAATCCGGACCTGCGCGTGGTGATCCGCGAGCTTCCGATCATCGGGCCCGAGAGCGAGCCCGCCGCCCGCATGGGCCTGGCCGCCGCGGCGCAGGGCAAGTACGCCGCCTTCCACAAGGCCATGTTCTCTGGCGAACGACCAAACAGCACCAGCATCGCTGCCGCCGCGAATGCAGCTGGGGTCGATGCTGCTTCCGCCACGGCCTTCACCCAGCAGCCCAGCGTGAAGCAGGAACTGGAGCGCAATATCGGCTTCGCGCGCCAGCTCGGCATCAACGGCACTCCGGCGTGGAGCGTGGGCGGCAAGCTGCTCAGCGGGGCGGTCGGGCGAGAAGCGCTGCAGGCGGCGGTCAACGCAGCCCGCAAAGGCTGATGCTGGCGCGGCTGGCGTTTGCTGTGGCCGCACTGGCACCGGGGACCCCGGCGTCCGCGCAGCCGGTCGACGATCTCCAGCAGGACGATGCGCAGGTCCAGACGATCGGCTGGCGACTGAGCCACGCCAATGCGGGTTTCTGCGCGCGGGCCGCACCGGGGATTGGCCTGCTGCTCGGCGACGCCCAGACATTCGCCGATCCTGAATTGGCGCGCGCTGCTTACGGCCTCTCCGGCGATATTGCGGTCGCGGCCGTTGCGGCAGGCAGTCCGGCGGAAGCGGCGGGCCTCGCAGTAAACGCAGTGGTGACCGCCGTCGATGGCGTGCCAGTCGGACCCGCACCGCGCAAGGGCAGCTGGGACCGCGTCTGGGCGCTGCAAACACGGCTTGAACAGGCTGCGGCGCGCGCTGGCAAGGTCTCGCTGATGCTTGGCGGCGGACGGGTTGTTACCGTCATGGCCGCACCCTCTTGCGCGGTGCGCTTCATCCTCGACGACGGGAAGAACAATGCCGGCGCCACGCGCAGCCAGGTCCGTATCGGCCGCGAGGCGCTCGATCAGCTGGGCGGCGACGAGGCAATGATCGCGGCGGTGCTCGCACACGAACTGGCCCACGCTGCGCTCGATCACGAGACGCTGCTCGGCCCGGGCAAGCGCAGCACCAATGCCGTCCGCCGCACCGAGCGCGAGGCGGACCGGCTTTCGGTGTGGATCATGGCCAATGCCGGTTATCCGCCAGAAGCGGCTCTGCGCATGATCCGCCTGATCCAGCCGCGCGGCCTGCTGGTGATCCCCGGCGCCAGCCACGGCATGGCGAGCACCCGCATGAAGGAAATGGCCGCCGAAATCGCAGTGATGCGCGCCCAGCCCGATACGAACTGGGCGCTCCGCTTCCGGCGCGAGCCTTAGGCCGGAACCTCGGTCTTCGCGGCGGTCGTTTCCATCGCGGTGATCGCCGTTTCGTTGCGCGGCCGGGCCATCACGCGGCGCACCATCGGCTCGAAGAATTCCAGCGGCAGCGTGTCGTAGTCCGGGTCGAACGCGGCCTGATCATACTTCGCGCAGAATTCCGCGCAGGCATCGAAGTACGGATTGCCGCGATGCTTCTCGCGCACATTGCGGTCGATGCCGAGGTAGTGGAAGTAGTAATACCCTTGGAACGCGCCGTGGTTGCGGCAGATCCACAGCTCTTCCTCGCTCACGAACGGCTGGAGGATCGCGGCGGCGACTTCGGGATGGTTATAGGAGCCGAGCGTGTCGCCGATGTCATGGAGCAGCGCCATCACGACATAGCTCTCTGGGCGGCCATCGCGGTGCGCGCGGGTGGCGGTCTGCAGGCTGTGGGTCAGGCGGTCGATCGGGAAGCCCCCGAAATCGCCGTCGAGCAGCTTCAGGTGCGCAAGCACGCGGTCCGGCAGGCCGGCAGCAAAGCCGACATAGTCGCGCGCGATGATCGCCCAGTCTTCCTGCGTGCCTTCCTCCATCGAATGGAACTGCGCGCGCTCTGCGGAATCGCCGTGATGATCCATGGTTCTCTCCCTTTTGCCGGGCAGACTATCCCCTTTGCACCACCACGAAAAGCCCACCTGTGGCGCTGCGCGAAACTGTGGGGTACACAGCCCCCATGGCAATGAAGCTGCCGCTGCGCCCAACGCCGTTCTTCGGCAACAAGAACCGCGCCTTCTGGCGTCTGCAGATGCTCGGCTGGGGCGGCGCGATGCTGCTGCGCGCGCTCTCCAGCATCGCCAACGGGCAGCCCTGGTCATTCCTGATCATCGTGCTGATCGCCACGATCACCGGCTTCTCGATCAGCCTCATCCTCTCGGTGATCTACCGCGCGCTGATCAACCGCACCCCGCTGATCACCTGGGGGATCACCGCCGTCGTCCTCGCAATCGCCGTCGGCCTCTATGCCTTCATCGATTCATGGGTGATCAGCCTCTACCGGACCGAGGGCAATTCCGGCTTCGCGCAGCTGTTTCTCGGCGTGTTCTACCTCGATCTCACGCTGCTCGGCGCGTGGTCGGCACTTTACTACGCGATCAATTTCTATGTGCAGGTCGAAGAGCAGAACGACCAGCTCATGCGGCTCGAAGCGCAAGCGACATCGGCGCAGCTCGCCATGCTGCGCTACCAGCTCAATCCGCACTTCCTGTTCAACACGCTGAACTCGATCTCCACGCTGGTGCTGCTCAAGCAGACCGAACCCGCCAATGCGATGCTCAGCCGCCTCTCCTCGTTCCTGCGCTATACGCTGATCAACGAACCCACCGGGCGCGTCACCGTGGCGCAGGAAGTGGAGACGCTGAAGCTCTACCTCGACATCGAGCGGATGCGCTTCGAGGAGCGGCTCGCTACCGAATTCCGCATCGACGAGGAGGCATCGCCAGCGCTGATGCCGTCGCTGCTGCTGCAGCCTTTGGTGGAAAACGCGATCAAGTACGCCGTCAGCCCGCTCGAGGAAGGGGCGACGATCACCATAGCGGCGCAACTCGTCGGCCCGGTGCTGCGGGTCACCGTGTCCGACACCGGCCCGGGGTTGCAACCGGGCACCGACCCTTCGACATTGTTCGGCGTGACCAGTTCTCCCTCGGACTCCACGCGCGTCGGCCTCGCCAATATCCGCGACCGGCTTGCCCAGGCCTATGGCGAGAACCAGCGGTTCGAAATCGGCGAGCGGCCAGGCGGAGGCTTTCAGGTGGTGATCGAACTGCCCTTCGAAGCACGAGAAACTCACGCAGCGTCGCTTGCCAGTCAGCAAAGGTAGCGCATGACCATTCGCACGATCCTCGTCGATGACGAAAAGCTCGCCATTCAGGGCCTTCAGCTCAGACTGGAAGCCTTCCCCGATGTCGAGGTGATCGACACCTGCTCCAACGGGCGCGAGGCGATCCGCAAGATCAAGACCGAGAAGCCCGATCTCGTGTTCTGCGATATCCAGATGCCGGGGTTTGACGGGTTCAGCGTGGTCAGCGGGGTGATCGAGATCGATCCGCCGCTGTTCGTCTTCGTTACCGCCTATTCCGAGCATGCGATCCGCGCCTTCGAGGCCAATGCGGTCGACTATCTCCTCAAGCCCGTCGAGCCCGCCCGCCTCGCCGACGCGCTTGACCGCGCGCGCACCCGTCTTGCCGAAAAGCGCGGGCTGGAAGAGGCCGAGAAGCTGAAAACCGTGCTCGCCGAGGTCGCGCCCGATGCGATGGAAGGCATTCCGGAGGATAGCGAGCCTGCCGTCGGGCGGTTCGAGAAGCTCATCAACATCAAGGATCGCGGCCAGATCTTCCGCGTCGATGTCGACACCATCGAGCGGATCGAGGCGGCGGGCGACTACATGTGCATCTACACCGGCGACAATTCTTTGATCCTGCGCGAAACGATGAAGGACCTCGAACGCCGCCTCGATCCGCGCGTGTTCCAGCGCGTCCACCGCTCGAAGATCGTCAACCTCGACCGCGTACGACAGGTCAAGCCGCACACCAATGGCGAATGCTTCCTCGTGCTCGACAGCGGCTCGAAAGTGAAAGTCTCCCGCTCCTACCGCGATGTGGTAGCACGCTTCGTGCATTGATGGTTGGCAGCGGGACCAGCCATGGCTAGTCCCGCTGCCATGACCGACTTCTCCATCCCCGGCTTCGATCTCGAGGCCTTTGTTGCTGCCACGCTTGCCGAGGATCTCGGGCAGGGCCTCCCCGGCGGCGGGCATGACGTGACGAGCGAAAGCGTGATCCCGGCGGACGCGCGCTTTGCCGGGGTGATGGATAGCCGCGACGCGATCACCGTCTGTGGGCTGCCGATTGCCGCCGCGTTCTTCCGTGCGCTCGATCCGACGATGGAAATCGAAGTGCTGGTTGCAGAAGGCGCGCGCGTTGAGCCCGGATCGGCACTGATGCGCCTCACCGGATCGGCCCGCGCGATGCTCACAGCGGAACGCAGCGCGCTCAACACCGTGCAGCACCTTTCGGGCGTCGCCACGCTCACGCGCCAGTATGTCGATGCAATGGGCGAGACCAGCGCAAAGCTGCTCGATACCCGCAAGACCATCCCCGGACTGCGCCATCTGGAAAAGTACGCCGTACGCACCGGCGGCGGGGTGAACCACCGCATGGGTCTGTGGGACGCGGCGATGATCAAGGACAACCACGTCCTTGTCGCAGGGGGTGTGGCCGAAGCCGTGCGCCGTGCGCTGGCCGCCGGGGTGCGCGAGGTGATCTGCGAGGTCGACCACATCGACCAGATCGAACCCGCGCTGCAGGCCGGCGCCACCCGCCTGCTGCTCGACAACATGGGGCCGGACACGCTGCGCGAGGCCGTCGCGCTGGTTGCAGGCCGGGCGCCCTGCGAGGCCTCAGGCGGTGTTCGACTGGAAACCATCGGCGCAATCGCCGCCTCGGGCGTGGACTACGTCTCGGTCGGCCGCCTGACGCAGAGCGCGCCTGCTGCCGATATCGGGCTCGACTTCACGCCGATCTGAACGCTGATCCGGTTGCCCGCTGGCCGCCACATGGTAGTCTCGCCGATGCAAAAGGGGGACACCGCTTTGAGGCCGCCATCGATTATCCGCTTCGAACAATTCTATCTTGGCGCAACCGCAATCACGGTGGTGCTTCAGATGCTCAATTTCGCCGGGCTGGTCGGGCCAGACCGCACCGCGGCGTTGGGCACTGCCGGAATGCTGATCGTTCTGGCTATGAGCTATGGCATGACGTTTCTCTTCTGGTACCTGATCGCCCGCCGCGCGAGCAATATCACGAAGTGGGTGCTGGTGGTCATCACCGTGCTTGGCGTGATCGGCACCGTACCGCTGCTGATTGCGCAGGGGCAGTCCAACCTTGGCTACTCTCTGATCGTGTCGCTGGTCTTCGTGCTGCAGCTCATCGCCATTGCGTACCTGTTCCGCCGCGATGCCGCCGAATGGCTGAAAAGCCGGGGGCAGCACGGGATAGTCGACCTGACTGCGTTCAACTGATGCGCAAGTTGGCGCTCGCGGCGCTGGGGTTTGCACTCCCGGCAACGGCGCTGGCTGAGGTTCCGCAATGCCGCGTTCCTCCGCAAGTCTCTGCCCCTGCCCTGCCCGCGCCTGATGGCCCGCGCCGCGTCCTGCCTGTCGCGGGCTATACGCTCGCGCTCAGCTGGTCGCCCGAGTATTGCCGCACCCGCGCGCGCGATCCCCGCGCAGCGTTCCAGTGCGGCGGCAAGCTGGGACATTTCGGGTTCATTCTTCACGGCCTCTGGCCGGAATCCTCGCCGGGCAACTGGCCGCAGTGGTGCCCCGCCAGCCCGCTCTCCGCCGAGACGGTCCGCCGCAACCTTTGCATGACACCTTCGCCCGATCTCATCGCGCATGAGTGGGCCAAGCATGGTGCTTGCATGACGGCCACGCCGGACAGTTACTTCAGGTCGAGTGCCGACCTGCTGCGCAGCGTGCGCTTCCCCGACATGGTCCGCCTCTCGCACCGCCCGGGCCTCACCGCGGGCGATCTGCGCACTGCTTTCCGCGCCATTCCCGCCAGCGCGATCCGCGTGAAGGCCAATCCGCGCGGCTGGCTGGACGAAGTCCACATCTGCTACGGGAAGGACTTCAAGCCCGCTGTCTGCACAGAGCGCGGTGCTGACGACAGCACGCCGATCAAGATCTGGCGCGGCCGGTAACCGAAGTACCGGCATATCCGAATCAGTGTGAGGAGGTTCCTATGTCGCTAAGGCTCGATCACCTTACGATCCTCTCGCGCGATCCCGAGGTCAGCGCTGCGTTCTATGGCTTGTTGCTGCCCAAACTCGGCTTTGTGCAGAAGAAGCCGAGTATCTGGGCGAACGACAGCGGCCTCCACATCCAGTTCGGCGCGGCGCATCCCGAAACTCGCGACTATGAGCGCTATGGCGCGGGCCTCAACCACTTCGGCTTCACTGCACCCTCGGTGGATATGGTCGAAGCCTTGGCGGCGCAGATGGAGGCGGCAGGCCATGTCGCGCGGCTGCAGCGCTTTCCGGGCGGCACCGTGGCCGTGTTCCTGCCCGATCCCGATGGCCTGCGCGTCGAAGTCTCGTGGTATCCGCCGGGCACCCCGCCGGTCGATTGAGCCTTCAGCGCCGCGCCTTGAAGAAATCGCGCAGCAGTTCTGCCGCCTCGCTCTCGCCAATGCCGGAATAGACTTCGGGGCGGTGCAGGCAGCCGGGCGCGTCGAACACCTTCGCGCCATGCTCCACTGCCCCTCCCTTGGGATCGCTCGCGGCGTAGTAGACCCGCGCCAGCCGCGCGTGGACGATCGCACCCGCACACATGGCGCAGGGCTCCAGAGTGACCCACAAGTCGCACCCGGTCAGCCGCTCATGCCCCAGCGCAGAGGCTGCCGCACGAATCGCCATGACTTCGGCGTGGGCGGTGGGATCATGATCCTCGCGCGGCGAATTGTGGGCGGCGGCGATCACCACGCCGTCCTTGACGATCACCGCCCCGATGGGCACTTCACCCGCCTCGGCAGCGCGTGCTGCGGCCTCCAGCGCCATGCGCATGGGTTCAGGAAGGGGCCAGCGGGTCATTCCAAGCGGGCTAGCGCGGCTTGGGGCGCGGATGCAACGTGCGAATCCTTGACTTTGCGCGCCGGATCGGCAAGAGCGCGCCCTTCCCGATCCATGATCGTTCAAATCCAAGCGAGTTTTCAGCCATGTCGCGTATCTGCGAACTGACCGGTAAGGGCCGCCAGGTCGGCCACAACGTGAGCCACGCCAACAACAAGACCAAGCGTCTGTTCCTGCCCAACCTGCAGAACGTCACGCTCATGTCGGAAAAGCTTGATCGCAGCTTCAAGTTCCGCGTCTCGACCCATGGCCTGCGCTCGGTGGAGCACAACGGCGGTCTCGACAACTGGCTGCTCAAGGCGGCTGACGCCAAGCTCAGCCCGCGCGCGCTCAAGGTGAAGCGCGAGCTGGTCAAGGCTGTCGCTGCCTGATCGACTTGCCGGGCGGCACGCTGCTGCCTGCGCTGAACGGGCCGGAGCCTAGCGGGCTTCCGGCCCGATTCGCAGCTTGAGCAGAAGTGTTCGCTGCGCCCAGACCATTTCGTTGCTGTCCGAGACCAGCCAGACGATCTGGCTGCCATCGGCCTCGCGCGTCACGGTCATGCCTTCATAGTTGTCACGGATCCTCGGATCATCGATTCGCGCGATCACGTGCGGGGTAACTTTCGCGCCCGGCCGCACCTGTTGCGGCGTGAATGCGGCGATCACCGAGCGAAAGCCGGTCAACCCGAAATGCCGTCCAAGCACCAGCAGCCGCCCGTCCGGCATCTGTGCGAGCTCGCAGGGCCGGTAACCCGGCGGCATGACCAGTTCGAACCGCGCAGGCTCTTCGTAAGGCTGCGGCGCGGCGCGAAAGATCAGGCCGGGATGGCGCGTGCGGTCAAGCCAGCCGGAATAGGTCTCGCCCACGATCAGCGTGCGCCCGTCGGCCAGCCTCGCCATTGCCTCCGGCCCCTGGTTGTCCGGCCATTCAGCCAGGACCGGCAAGGGTATGAACCGGCGCCGCACCAGATCGTGGCTATAGACCTCAAGCCCCGGCAGATCTTCATACGCGACGGTCAGATCACCGCTGGCAGGATCGACCGCAACGGCCTCGGCATCGGTCGGAAAACGGTGCTTGCGCCACTCGAGGCGGATCAGCCGGTCGAATCGGGCAAGCCAGGGTCCGGGCTGGTCTGGCCGGGTGAACCATAGAACGTTGCCGCGGTCTCCCACGGCGACGAACCCGCTGCTCGTCTGGGCAAGGCCGGACAATGTGCCGAGCCTGCGGTGCTGCCCGACGATTTGCCATGCGCCGGCAAGCCGCAGCGCACCCATCTGCGGCAATGAACCCTGCAGCGAGGGCATCAGATCCACGAGGTGGATCGCCGGATCACGCGGGCGAAGGGGCTTCGGCGCGGACAGCCAGGTCACTGGCACGAGCGCGAGGATCAGCAGGACCAGTTTAAGCGCGCGCATTGCCGGCGCGCTTGCCACAGCAGGCGGCGCGTGAACAGGCTCGATCAGGCGGGCACGAACTTCAGCGCATCGCCATTGATGCAGTAGCGCTTGCCGGTCGGCGGCGGGCCATCATCGAACACGTGACCAAGGTGACCACCGCAGCGCGAGCAATGCACTTCGGTGCGGGTCATGCCGAACGAGGTGTCGGTTGAAGTGCCGATGCCGCCCTTGATCGGTGTCCAGAAGCTGGGCCAGCCGGTGCCGCTGTCGAACTTGGTCGAGGAGGCGAACACTGCAGTGCCGTCCGCCGCGCACGTGAAGGTGCCCTTGCGGTGCTCCTTGAGCAGCGCGGACGTGAACGGCCGCTCGGTCCCTTCCTCGCGCAGGATGTAGTACTGCGCAGGGGTGAGGAGCTTGCGCCATTCCGCTTCGGTATGGTGCAGCGGGAAGGTGCCCTTGCGGGTGGCCGCAGCGGGCGCACCGCAGGCCGCCGCTGTCATGGCGGCAGTGGCGGTGAGGAAAGCGAGGAAATTGCGACGCGAAGGTTTCATGGCGTCCGGTTCGGCGGGATGGCTCAAGGCGTTACATCCGATGCGACAGGCAGCAGATCAAGTAAGCCATTTGGGTGAGAAGGAGTCCCGCCGTGGGCCGGGGAGGGGGGCGGGGTAACCCATCGGCGGGACGCCCCTCTCCTAGGCCTATGTACCTGAACGGAATCTGACCCGATCCGATAGGAACCGTTCAGCGTTTTTCGAGGACGACTTCCATCTTGCGGAAGCCATGGACGAAGTTGGCGCGCACGCGCTTCACACCGCCCGCCACGCGCACGCGCATCTTGCGCTCGTGCATCTCCTCCAGCAGCACACGCAGTTGCAGTTCGGCCAGACGCGCACCGACACAGCGGTGGATGCCGTGGCCGAACGCCAGGTGGCGGCGGGCATTGGGGCGGTCGACGATCAGCTTGTCCGGGTTCTCGAACACCGTCTCGTCGCGATTGGCCGAAAGGTACCACATCACGACCTTGTCGCCGGCCCTGATCTGCTGGCCGAAAAGCTCGTTGTCGGCGGTGCAGGTGCGGCGCATGTGGGCGAGTGGCGTCACGAAGCGCAGGCACTCCTGCACTGCGTTCGGAATGAGCGAGGGATCGCCTTCGAGCAGCGCGCGCTGATCGGGGAACTGGTCGAGCGCATGGACGATGCCCGACATCGTGTTGCGCGTGGTGTCGTTGCCACCGACGATGAGCAGCACGAGATTGCCCATGAATTCCTGCGGGCTCATCTTCGACATCGCGGGCGAGTGAATCATCATCGAGATGAGATCCGGGCTCGGCGCCTTGCCCATGCGCTCCATCCACAGTCGGCTGAAATAGTGCGCCATTTCCTGGAGAAGGCCGAAGCGCGTATCGGCAAGGTCCTGCGCCAGCGTCAGTTCGACATCGCCTGCCCAGTCCGACCAGAAGGTGAGGAGCCGGCGATCCTGCCACGGGAAGCCGAACAGGATCGCGAGCATGCCGGTGGTGAGTTCGATCGAGACCTTGTCGACCCAGTCGAATTTCTCGCCCCACGGCAGGCTGTCGAGCACCTCACCGGTGCGGTGGCGGATTTCCGCTTCCATCCGCGCGATCTCGGCAGGGGTGAAGGCAGGGGCGACGGTGCGGCGCTGGCCGGTGTGTTCGGGGCGGTCCATCGCAATGAACATCGGCAGCTGGCGCTCGGCAAGCTTGGCCGGGTCAATATCTTCCGGCGGATCACCGATCGTGATGCCGCCATGCTCCCACGAAGAGGAGAACAGCTCAGGCAGCGATTCGACGTGCTGGATCGCCTTGTGGGTCGCGATGTTCCAATAGTCGCCGTAAGGCGTGCCGGTCACCTTGTTGATCGGCGCCTCGCGCCGCATTTCAGCGAAGATCGGGCCCCAGCGGTCCTCGACGTAGATGTCCGAACGGCTGACGTCCCACTTGTGGGTGTGGTGCGGCCGCGCCTGCGGATTGGCGGCCAGCCATTCCTCGAACGCTTCGTTGGCGGTTGGTGAGGTGCGATAGGTGAACGGCGCTTCGGGGGCGAGCTGGGTGGCCATGGCAATCCTTCCGGGTGCGGGCAGCTCCGGGCGGCCGCCCTTGTCACTCGGTGGATACTATCCTTGCAACCTACATGGCTGTCAATAAGCTTTAGGCAGCCTTGGTTGATCTCCGCAACCAGCCCGCCACCCGGCTCTTGCGCCCGCGCGCCGGGCCCGATTTCATCACCGTGCGGCGGAACAGCTGTGCACCCACGCGGATGATCACGCCGACCCACACCGCCTGCCAGACCAGCGCGATAACATGCGGCCAGAGCACCGGCGATTGCGCCGCCTGCGCCAGCATCGCAAAGGGCGAACTGACGGGGAAGACAAGGCTCGCAACCTCGATCCACGTGCCCGGCCGCGCCAGCGCGTAGCTCGCAAAGAAGAACACCATGAGCTGCATCATCGTGACCGGCATGGAAAGCGTCTGCACTTCGCGCACCGTGGTCGCCATGCCACCGATCGAAAGGAACAGCGATCCGAGCAGCAGGTAGGCCATCGCGAAATAGAGGAAGCCGAGCACGCAGAACAGCGGCCAGCCGACAGCCGGGGTCGCCAGCAGCGGGATCGACTTCATGCCCGCCAGCATCAGCATGCCATAGACCGAGCCCCACACCGCGATGCCGACAAGGCTGACCGCGAGCATGGCGAAGAGCTTGCCGAGGAACAGCGCATCCATCGGGATCGAAGCGGCCAGCACTTCGATGATCTTGTTGGCCTTTTCCTCGACGAGGTTCGAAAGGACCATGCCCGCAAGGAGCATCGTGAGCAGGAACAGCAGCACCTGCCCGGCCTGCGCCGTCACCGCGAGATCGACGTGCTGCTTGGCGGCAGTCGTCGCGATCTTGTCTTCCTTCACTTCAGGGAACGTCCGCGGCCCCGGCGCACCGGCCTCTGCCGCAATCAGCGCGATCTGTCCGCGCCATTGGTCGACCCGTTCCGAGCTGCCGGTCAGCACCGGCTTGTCGAGCGTGCCCGTCACCACGGCGGCGAGTTGCGGGGCACCCTTCACGCCCTTGCTGGCAAGCACAGTGCGGGCGTCAAACGCCTCGCCCGGCTCCAGCCGCGCCAGCACAGTGTATTCCGGCACAAAGCCCGACATCTTCGGCGCAAGGCTGCCGCGCGCCGCAACCATCGCGTCCCCCTGATGCGCGGGCATGGCGATGCCGATCACCGGATTGTCGATGTCACGCGAAACCTGCGAGCCGACCGCCGCCGCCATCGCGCCGATGAACACCGGAAACAGCGGGCCGATGAGGAAGAAGATGAAGGTCTTGGAGAAGATCACCGCGCTGAAATCGCGGCGCATGATCACCCACGCGGCGGCAAAATGATTGCGAAGCATCAGCGGCGGCCCTTCTTCTGATTGGCTTTCTCGGCCTCTTCCTGTGCCGATTCCTCCAGCGCGCGGGCCGCAGCTTCGCCCGCAATCGAAACGAACGCATCATGCAGGCCGGGGCGCTCGATCGAGAGCGAAAGAATGCCGGCATCGCCTTCGATCAGCGCGCGCAGCAGCGGCTCGACCCCACTTTCGGGCAGGGTGAAGAACCAGAAGCGGCCTTCGTGGCGGGCATCGGCGGGGATGGCGGCCCGCCACGGCCCGTCCTGCGCGCGGGTTTCGAGGCGGACTTGCGGGCGCAAGCGATCGCGCGCCGCGTCGACTGGACCCGCGAACGGCACCTTGCCGCCGGCGATGATGGCGATCTGGTCGCACAAGCGCTCGGCATGGGCGATGACGTGGGTGGAGAAGATCACCGTCGTGCCGCGCTCGGCCAGGCTGCGGATCATCCGCTCCAGCTTGCCCTGATTGAGCGCGTCGAGGCCCGAAAACGGCTCGTCGAACACCACGAGATCGGGATTGTGCACAAGCGTGCCGAGCAGCTGGACCTGCTGCGCCATGCCCTTTGAGAGCTGGCGGATCTGCCGGTCCGCCGCATAGCCGAGGCCATGCTGCTCGAGCAGTTCCTGCCCCCGGCGGCGGCCTTCCTTGAGCGGCACCCCGCGCAGCGCGGCGAGGAACGCGATGGCCTCGACCGCCTTCATCGCCGGATAGAGCCCGCGCTCTTCTGGAAGGTAGCCGATGCGGCGCGCGACTTCGGTCGGCCGTTCGTGCCCCAGGACACGGCGATAGCCCGAATCGGGATCGATGATGCCCAGCAGCATGCGCAAGGTCGTCGTCTTGCCCGCGCCATTGGGGCCAAGAATGCCATAGATCGCGCCGCGCGGCACCGAAATGTCGACGCCGTCGACGGCGGTAAAGCCGTCAAAGCGCTTCACGAGGCCGCGCGCCTCGATAGCTAGTTCTGGGGCCAGATCGGCAGATGGAGCGTTGTCCAGCACGGGCGTCCCGGTAAAGGAGGCAAAGGGTTCGATCTTCATGCGATCTGCCGTTAACCGTAAGGCATGAACGAGGGGGGCAGCAAGTTTGGTTAACGGCGCGGAAACCACTCTCGTCTCGCGCATCAAGGACGAAGCCTCCAAGCTGGGTTTCGCCGCCTGCGGGATCGCCCCCGCCGCTGACAATCCGCTGCGCGCCGAACGGCTGGAGCAGTGGCTGGCGGAGGGGAGCCACGGCTCGATGGAGTGGATGGAGACCCGCTTCGATCACCGCAAGGGTCCGCAGTCGCTCTGGCCCGCCGCGCAGAGCGTGATCGCGCTGGGGATGAGCTATGCTCCCGCCGCTGATCCGCTCGCGCTGGCGGCTGCGAAAGACCGCGCGCGCATTTCGGTCTATGCGCAGGGGGCGGACTATCACGATGTGGTGAAGCGCGCGCTGAAGGCCCTCGCGCGCTGGCTTGTGAGCGAAGTGCCCGGGGCCGAGGTCAAGGTCTTCGTCGATACTGCGCCGGTGATGGAAAAGCCGCTGGGCGAAGCGGCGGGGATCGGCTGGCAGGGCAAGCACACCAATCTGGTCAGCCGCAGCCACGGTTCATGGCTGTTCCTCGGCGCAATCTACACGACGCTCCCGCTGGAGCCCGACGCGCCACATGCGGACCGCTGCGGCAGCTGCACAGCTTGCCAGACGGCCTGCCCGACCGAGGCCTTCCCGGCGCCCTATCGCCTCGATGCGCGGCGCTGCATTTCCTACCTCACCATCGAGCACAAGGGGCAGATCCCGCACGAGTTTCGCGCCGCGCTGGGCAACCGGATCTATGGCTGCGACGATTGCCTGGCGGTCTGCCCGTGGAACAGTTTTGCTGGCACGGCTGCGACGAACAAAGCGTTCCTTCCCCGCGCCGAACTCGCCGCACCGCGCCTTGCCGAACTGCTCACGCTGGACGACGCAGCCTTCCGTGCGTTGTTCGCAGGTTCGCCCATCAAGCGCATCGGGCGCGACCGGTTTGTGCGCAACTGCCTCTATGCTGCGGGCAACAGCAGCGATCCCAAATTGATGGCCCCGGTGCAGCGCCTGCTCACCGATCCGGATCCAGCCGTGGCCGATGCCGCGAGCTGGGCCTTGGACCGCCTCGCAGGGGCTATGCCAGTTCCTTGAGCGGGGTGCC
The DNA here is from genome assembly GCF_001296055.1 of Novosphingobium sp. AAP93. Taxonomy (NCBI): domain Bacteria; kingdom Pseudomonadati; phylum Pseudomonadota; class Alphaproteobacteria; order Sphingomonadales; family Sphingomonadaceae; genus Novosphingobium; species Novosphingobium sp. AAP93. The sequence goes on along the minus strand of NZ_LJHZ01000029.1, from coordinate 93,631 downwards.
CGGGTCGGCCAGCTTCTCGGGTGCGATCACCGCGCCGGTCTCCACCAGTTTGCGGCCCTGCACATAGTCCTTGACCATGTTGACGCAGTCGAGCGCCACGACCTTGCCCGCTTTCAGATAGATCACCGAGAAGCTGCGCGTAGCCGGATCACCGCGCGTGACGACCGCATCGTGACCGGTCGAAAGGCCGACCGTCTGGAGCTTGAGATCATACTGGTTCGACCAGAACCACGGTATGGCGTGGTAAGCGGCCTCCACCCCGCAGATCGTCTTGGCGGCGACGGTTGCCATGTCGTTGGCGTTCTGAACCGACTCCAGCCGGATGACCGCACCATCAGCAAAGGCGTTGGCATGCGCGGCGCAATCGCCGATCGCGAAGACATCAGGCAGCGACGTGCGGCACTGGCCATCGACCATCACACCGTTCGCTCCTTCGGCGCCCGCCGCGCGCAGCGGTTCGACGCAAGGGATGATGCCGATGCCGACGATCACGAGATCAGCCGGGAGCACCGTGCCATCGGCGAGCTTCACGCCGGTCACCTTGCCACCCTCACCCACCAGACAATCGACCGCGACGCCGGTGCGCAGGTCCACGCCATGCGCGCGGTGGTCGGCCTCGTAGAACGCGGAGAGCGCCTCGCCCGCAACGCGCGCCAGCACGCGGGGCAGGGCTTCGAGCAGCGTGACATGGCAATCGAGCTTGGTCAGCACCGCCGCCGCTTCCAGCCCGATGTATCCGCCGCCGATCACCACGGCGCGCTTCGCCCCGGCATCGAGCTCGCCCATCAGCCGGTCGACATCCTCGCGCGTGCGGACCGCATGCACGCCCGCCAGATCGGCGCCCGCGCAGGTCAACTTGCGCGGATCGCCGCCTGCAGCCCAGATCAGGTGGCCATACTGGAGAGTGCGTCCATCGCTCAGGGTTGCGACATGCGCCGCCGCATCGATCGCGGTGACTTCGGTGCCGAGCAGCATCGTCACCGCCTTGTCCGCCCAGAACGCTTCCGGACGGATCATGATGCGGTCGAACGTCTTGTCGCGCGCAAGGTATTCCTTCGAGAGCGGCGGGCGCTCGTATGGCAGCTCCGGCTCGCGCCCCACCACCATGACCGTGCCGGCAAACCCGTTCTGCCGCAGCGCGATCGCCGCCTGCGCGCCGCCATGGCCCGCGCCGACAATCACCACATCCGCCGAAAGGTCCGTCCCGCTCATATCCACTCTCCTTGTGTGAGCGCGGATTTGGCGAAAAGTCGCGGCGCGTCAACTATGCCGGTGATTATGTCCGGCGCGGCAAAGCCTCCTAGCGAGCCAGCAAGGTCCTCGCCTGGCTTGCCAGCTGCGCCAGCATGGCGGGAGCCACTCCGCCCGCACCCTGCGCCCGGCCCGTCAACGCGCGGAAATTGCGCACCGGAGCGGCCTGCGCCTCCAGCCACTGCGCGACTGCAGCCGCCGGATCCTGCCCGGCGGCACGGGCGAGGAAATCGAGCCGCATCTGCTGGAAATCGCGCGCGAGGCCGGCCACCAGCAGCCGCTCCCATGGATCGGAGGGGCTCATGCGGCTGGCCGCCTGCTGCGCCCAGTCGAGCCCGAGCGCCGCGCCCAGTGTGGCGAACGCCGTCGTCAGCGCGGAAGGATCGATCCCGCGCACCGCCGCAAGGTGCGCCAGCCCGATGGCCCCATCCATATCGACGAGGTGCGCGATGCGCTCCGCCACATGGGTGGGAACACCCGCGTCGGTCAGCTCCGCCAACATCCGCCGCGCCTGCACTTTGGCCTCGCCCTGAAGCAGTTCCCCGGTGGCGGCGGAGAGCTGCGAGACCCCCGGCTCCAGCTCGGCGATCAACTTGCCCGGCTCGAACGACCCGCGCCCGGCGCGCAGCACGTCGGCGATATGGCCCCGCAGCACTTCGGCGACGCGGCCGTAGAGCGAGAGCCGCACCTGTTCGGGCATAAGGTCGCCATCCGGCCCGTCGAGCAGCGCCCAGATGCCCTTGAGATCGAGCAGCCGCGCTGCCGCGACAAAGGCCGCCGCCACCTGTGCAAGGCTGACGCCTTCCTCCTCGACCAGCTCGAAGGGGTGCACCGGCCCCAGATCGTTGACGATCCGGTTGGCCAGCTTGGTCGCGATCAGCTCGCGACGCAGGCGGTGGGTGCGGATGTCCTCGGCAAAGGTCTCGCGCATCTGCGGCGGGAAGGCGGCGAAGAGATCGGCCTCGAGCACCGGATCATCGACCACCGGGCTTTCCTCCAGCGCACGCTGCAGCACGAGTTTCGCACTGGACAGCAGCACCGCGAGTTCGGGCCGGGTAAAGCCGTGGCCCGCTGCTGCACGGCGCAGCATATCCTCGCTGCTGGCCAGCCCCTCGGTCTTTCGATCAAGGTCACCGTTCTCTTCGAGCACATCGACCAGCCGCGCATAGGCCGGCGCCGCGCCAGCCCCACCGCGTTCGGCGATGGAGAGCGCCAACGCCTGCAGGCGGTTGTCTTCCAGCACGAGCGCCGCGACATCGTCGGTCATCGCGGTGAGCAGCGCGACGCGGCCATCCTCGTCGAGCCGCCCGGCGCGCTTGGCCGAAGCAAGCGCGATCTTGATGTTGACCTCGTTGTCCGAGCAATCGACGCCCGCCGAGTTGTCGATGAAATCGGTGTTGATCCGCCCCCCGCGCCCTGTTGCACCCACCAGCGAATACTCGATGCGGCCAGCCTGCGTGGTGCCGAGATTGGCGCCTTCGCCGATCACCCGCGCGCGCACGTCCTCGCCATTGATGCGCAGACCATCGTTGGCGGGATCGCCCACGGCGACGTTGTTTTCGCTCGAGGCCTTCACATAGGTCCCGATGCCGCCGAACCACAGCAGGTCGACCGGCGCCTTGAGGATCGCGGTGATCAGCGCTTCGGGCTCAAGCTCGGCGTCCTCGACGCCCAGCAGCGCGCGCACTTCGTCGGTCAGCGGGATCTGCTTCATCGTCCGGGGGAACACGCCGCCACCCGGCGAGATCAGCGCCTTGTCGTAGTCATCCCAGCTCGACCGCGGCAGTGCGAAAAGTCGCGCGCGTTCTGCCCAGCTCGCCGCCGGATCGGGCGTGGGATCAAGGAAAACATGCCGGTGATCGAAGGCCGCGACGACCTTGAGCGCCTTCGACAGCAGCATGCCATTGCCGAACACGTCGCCCGACATGTCGCCACAGCCCGCCACGGTGATCGGCTGCGTCTGCACATCAACGCCGAGCTCGCGGAAATGCCGCTGCACCGAAAGCCAGGCGCCCTTGGCGGTGATGCCCATGGCCTTGTGGTCATAGCCCTTGGAGCCGCCGCTGGCGAAAGCATCATCCAGCCAGAAGCCCTTGTCCTCGGCGATCGCATTCGCGATGTCCGAAAACGTCGCGGTGCCCTTGTCAGCCGCCACGACGAAATAGGGATCCTCGCCATCGCGGATCACCACGTCTCCCGGATGGACCACTTCACCGCCGACGATGTTGTCCGTCACCGAAAGCAGTGTGCGGATGAACACCTGATAGCTTGCGCGGCCCTCGGCGAGCCAGGCTTCGCGCGCGCGGACCGGGTCGGGGAGCTGCTTGGGATAGAAGCCGCCCTTCGCGCCCGTCGGCACGATCACCGCGTTCTTCACGCGCTGCGCCTTCATCAGGCTTAGCACTTCGGTGCGGAAGTCGTCGCGCCGGTCGGACCAGCGCAGGCCGCCACGCGCGACTGGGCCGGCGCGCAGATGGATGCCCTCGACGCGCGGCGAGTAAACGAAGATCTCGCGCCATGGCACCGGCTTGGGCAGGCCGGGGACGAGCGCGGAATCGATCTTGAACGCCAGCGCTTCGGCCGCAGCAGGCGAAAACGCATTGGTCCGCAGAATTGCTTCGGCAAGGGCGCGGAACTGGCGCAGCAGGCGGTCATCGTTGATCGCGGCCACTCCGGCGAGCCCTGTGCGGATCTGCTCGGCAAAGCGGGCTTCGGCCGCGGCGCGGTCTTCCTCGAACGCCGGATCATGGCGGGCAAGGAACAGGCCGATCAGCCCGCGCGTCACCTTGGGGGCGCTGCGCAGTGCTTCGACCGCTGTCGCGATCGAGAACGTCATCCCGGCCTGCCGCAAGTAGCGATACCACGCCCGCATCCAGTTGGCGCCGCGCGCGGTCAGCCCCGCCGTCACGATCAAGCGGTTGAACAGGTCGTCCTCAGCCCCGCCATTGAGCACGGCGGCCAGCGACTCCTCGATGGCCTCCTTGCGCGCGAGCAGTCCTTCGCCCTCGATCCCTTCGGGCAGCGCGACAAGGAAATCATGGATGAAGCCCAGTCGGCCCTTGTCGAGTGCGGTCGGGACTTCCTCCAGTACGCGGAAGCCGAAGTTCTCCAGCACCGGCACCGCGTCCGACAACACGATCGCGCCTTCGCGCTGATAGAGTTTCAGGCGCAGGCCTTCCTCGCCCGGCAGGCGGTGGAGCCGCACCGCGCGGCGCGGGGCATCGGTCTGCGTCAACGCGCGCAGCACACGGATATCGTCGGCTGCTTCGGCCGGGCCATAGGCGCTGCGATAGCCGATGGGGAACGCCTCGGCATAGCGCGCGGCGATGGCGGCGGCGCGCGCCGGGTCTTCACCCTTGGCCAGCTCGGCTTCGACTGCGGCGCCCCAGCCGCGCACCATCGTCTGCAGCGCCATGTCGAGCGCGGCTTCATAGGGCAGCGCCGCGCCATCGCGGATATCGATGACGAAGCGCATCAGCGCCAGCGTCCCGCCCTCGACCGAAAGGCTCCAGTCGAGGATAGGCGCGTCGGTCGCGGCCTCGAGCATGGCCTGCACGCGGTGGCGCAGCTCAGTCGACTGCACATCGCGCGGCAACCAGACAAACGCGAACAGGTGGCGCGCAAGCGGCGCGGCGACGAGCGCGAGGCGAGGGCGCGGCCGGTCGATCAAAGTCATCATCGTCGTCGCGACCCGTTCGAGGTCGGCTTCGTCAAAGCTGATCAGGATATCGTGCGGCAGAGCGGTGAGCGCATGGGCAAGCGCCTTGCCGGCATGACCGTTGGGCGCAAAGCCGAACTTGTCCATAAGCGCTTCAAGCTGGCTGCGCATGCGCGGAATGCGGTCCGGCGTCGCGGCCAGCGCGGCGCTGGTCCACACGCCCGCATGGACCGAAAGCGCCACAACCTTGCCGCCTTCCATCACCGGCGCGATGAACAGATCGAGCGGCACACGGCGGTGGACCAGCGCGATGCGATTGGCCTTGACGATGAGCGGGCTGCGCGGGGCATCGGTGCCGCGCTCGCCCAGCCGGTCGAACCACTTGAACGCGCGGTCGTAGCTGGCCTTGGCCAGCAGCGGGGCATCGCTGGCGCGGCAGATGCCGAGCGCCTCACCATGCGAGCCATCGCGGTGCTGCACGACATGGCCGAGCTGGGTGAGCATCCCGTCCGCCAGCCAGCGCAGCAGCGCGGCACCTTCCTGATCGGGAAGCGTGCGCGCATCCTCCTGCATCGCCGCCTGCATGCGTGACCAGTCCGCGACGGCGGCGTGCACGTCCGCAAGCGTTGCGCGCAGCGCGGCCAGCAATTCGCGCCGTTCGCGCGCATCGACGCGCTCGGTTTCCAGATAGACCATGGACTCGCGGCGTTCGCCCACGGCATCACCCTCGGGCAGGCCTAACAGCTTGCCTTCAGGATCGCGCCGGACCGCCACAACAGGGTGCACCAGCCGGTCGATGGCAAGGCCCTGCGCCGAAATCGTCGCCGCGATCGAATCGACGAGGAACGGCATGTCATCGTTGATCACCGCGATGCGCAGATAACGCGCGCCGCCGCCTGCGCCAGACTGGCCGCCGATGCTCTCGATGGCGATGGCCGGCTCTGCGCCGCAGCGCTTAGCCGCCGCCTTCAACGTGAAGCTTGCCGCCCCTGCCAGCCGCTCCGCATCGAATTCCGCTGCTTCCGCGGGCAGCAACGAAGTCGCAAAACGCGTGGCCAGAGTCTGGGACAGCGCCTGCGACAGAATCGCATCGGCGCCGGTGTCGGCGGTCTTCGTAGCCATGGTCGCTCCTGCTTCCCGGCGCGATCACCCCGCAGGTTTTGCCCTGTCAGCGGCGCGCCTTCTTGTCGTTATGGGTGCGTAATTTTATGTCACACCCATGAACTAATCATGCGAAGCCTACTCCGGCATCGGCGCAGAGGCAAGCGGGAGGAGCCTTAGGAATTCGGCGTCATTGGCTATTATGCCGGAACGGCCAAGTCGGCCTTGAGCGCATCCATCGTCAACGCGAGGCTGCGGTGGCGCAGCGCCGGATCGAAAGTCGAGCCCGAAACAATCAGCTCGTCCGCTCCGGTCCGCGCGCGGAAAGCCGTCAGCCGCTCGCGCACCGTCTTCACGCTGCCGATGGCGCTGACCTGCCGCATATGATCGAGCATCGCGAGCGAAGAGGGATGCAGGCTGTCGCGGTAGCCCGGCACCGGCGGTGGCAGCTTGCCCGGCGATCCGGTGCGCAGTCGCACGAAAGACTGGTCCATCGAGGAAGCAAGCAGCACGGCCTCTTCGTCGGTCTCCGCTGCGATCACGTTGATGGCGGCCATGACGTAGGGCTTTTCAAGCCGCTCCGAAGGCTGGAACCGCTCGCGGTAAAGCGTGAGCGCCGCGTCGAGCTGGTCGGGCGCAAAGTGCGAGGCGAAGGCATAGGGCAGGCCCAGCATTGCCGCGAGTTGCGCGCCGAACAGGCTGGAGCCGAGGATCCACATCTCCGGCTTGGCCCCGAGCCCCGGCGTCGCCTGCAGGGGCAGACGCGGATCGCCGGCAAAATGCAGCTGCAGCTCGACAACGTCATTGGGGAAGCTCTCGGCCGCCTGGTGGATGTCCTTGTGCAGCGCGCGCAGGATGCGCTGATCGGCCCCCGGCGCGCGGCCGAGCCCGAGGTCGATCCGCCCCGGAAACAGCGCGTCGAGCGCGCCGAACTGTTCGGCGATCACCAGCGGGTTGTGGTTTGGCAGCATGATCCCGCCCGCACCGAGCCGGATGCGCGAAGTGGCATTGCCGATATGCGCCAGCACGACCGAGACGGCAGCGCCGGCGATGCCTTCCATGCCGTGATGCTCGGCCACCCAGAAGCGGTTGTAGCCCAGATCCTCCGCCGTCTTCGCCAGCGCTGCCGCTTCGGCCAGCGCCTCGCTCACTGTCCCGCCCTCGCGCACGGGGACGAGGTCGAGGACGGACAGCTTGAGGTTTTCGAGGCTCATCGCGGCGGCTCCGGTGGCGCGGCAGCGGCTGCTGCCGGTGCGGATGATGTGGGAGCTGGTCCGATCTGGTCAAGATATCCTTTGGCCGTCGCCGCTTCCGCGCTGTCCGGCGCGAGTGCCAGGACCGATTCCCACGATTTGCGCGCGGCATCCTCGCGGCCCGAAAGCATGGCGATCACGCCCGCCTCGAGGCCAATAGGCGGACCGAGTGGATCGCCACGCGCGGCAAGGCTGGCCGCGACTTCGATATCACGCTGCGCCCGCTCCAGATCCTTGCCCCGCCGCGCCAGCGTGGCAGAGAGCAACCAGCCTTCGGGATCGTTCGGCGCGAGCCGGTGCGCGTCCTGCAGGGCACCGCTCGCTTCGGGCAGGCGCCCCAGCGCAACCAACGCGCGCGCCCGGCCGATCTGCGCTGCGCCGCGCACCGCGTTGTCGTCCGCGCTGGGCGCGCTGGATGGAAGCGGAGCAAGCGCCGTGTCAAACCAACCCAGCGCGGTTTCCGCGCGCCCGCCAGCCAGCGCGGCATTCCCGGCCATCGTCTGCAAGGCCGCTGCGGCAGCTTGTTTGTTGGCGGGCACCTGCCCCGCGCTTTCGACAAAGGCCGCTTCCGCCCCAGCGGAATCGCCCTGCTGCAAAAGCAGTTGGCCCAGACACTGCGCGGCAGCGCCATGCGCCGTATCCGGCGTTGCCGCCTTGGACGCCTCGGCAAGCCATGCGCGGGCAGCGGCGACGCCTGCGGCCAGATCCTTCTCACCCACCTTCAGGCACAGCGTATACCGCGTCGGCCGCGGTGCGGTCTCGACCGGCGCAGCAGGAATGCCGGTCTGCGTCGCCTGCGGTGTCTCGCCCGGCTTCGGCGGCGGCACTTCGGTCACGCGCTTGCGGCGCGGGATCGGCAGCGGCGAGGGTTCGTATTGCCGGGGATTGGGGCCGATCTGGTGCCAGACGTTCAGGGCAAGAGGCGTTTGCGCGGCAACCAGAGCGGAAAGCAGGAACAGCATCAGGGATCCTTCAGGCCCCGCCCAGCGCATCCAGCGCGGCGAGGAGCACCGCGATATCCGACGGGCGGGACAGGCGGTGGTCCGCATCCTTGATCAGCTGCACCTGCACATCGGCTGAACGCAGCGCGGCCGCAAGCCGGATGGAGATGTCCCACGGCACGTCCGGATCGGCCTGCCCGTGGATCAGCCGCACCGGGCCATCGAAGGCGATACCCTTGGCCAGCACCCGGCATTTCTGGCCGGCAGCCCAGAATTTCGCATAAGTCGGGGTCGGCTCCGGCCCGTAGATGTTGTCCTCGTAGACCGTCTCGCCGCGCGCAAACACAGCCTTCTGCTCGGCCGTGAAGCCCCATTCGCTGAAATCCGGCGCGGGCGCGAGGCCGACGAGCGCCGCCACCCTATCGCCCAGCACTTCGGCCAGCAGCAGCATCAACCAGCCGCCCATGCTCGACCCGCACAGCACCACGCGCTCGATCCCGAGCCCATCCAGCAGCGCGATCACTTCGTCGCGCCAAAGTGGCAGCGTCTTTTCGGCAAAAACACCCTCACTCTGGCCAAGCCCGCTATAGTCCAGCAGCAGGCAGGCCCTTTCGCGCCGCTCGGCATGCGCCATCAAGGCTTGCGCCTTGCCGCCGCTCATGTCGGACATGTAGCCGGGAAGGAACACGAATACTGGGCCTTGGCCCGGCAGGTAGCGATAGGCCATCCGTTCGCCGGAAGGCATGGTCATGTACTGGGTCATGCCGCGCTTGTGCCACCTCGGCGCGCCAAGGCCAACGCATTCGGCGCAGCTCATCCCCACAACCGGCCTTCCGCATGGCGGCGCTTTCTGCCAAAGCGCCCGGAACACCAGCGAGAGTTACCATGTCCGAAATGTTCAAGATCACCCTGCCCGATGGTTCGTCGCGCGAAGTCGCGCCCGGCACGACCCCGGCAGACATCGCCGCCGCGATCGGCCCGGGCCTTGCCAAGGCCGCGATCGGCGCGCGCGTGAATGGTGAGCTTTTCGACATTACCCGCCCCTTCGAAGGCGATGCCGCGCTCGCGCTCGTCACTGCGCGCGACGAAGCCGATGCGCTGGAACTCGTGCGCCACGACTATGCCCACGTGCTGGCCGAGGCGGTGCAGGCGCTGTTCCCCGGCACGCAGATCACTTTCGGCCCGAGTACGGACGACGGCTTCTATTACGATTTCGCCCCGAAGGACCGCGCCTTCACCGAGGACGACCTGCCCGCGATCGAAGAGGCGATGCGGGGGATCATCGCTGCGGACAAGCCGCTCCGCCGCGAGGTCTGGAGCCGCGAGCAGCTGATCAGCCGCTGGAAGCAGCAGGGTGAGACGTTCAAGGCCGAGTGGGCCGCTGAACTCCCCGAGAACGAGGAACTGACGGTCTACTGGTCCGGCGATGACTGGCTCGACATGTGCCGCGGACCGCACTTGGCCTCCACCGGCAAGCTTGATCCGCAGGCCTTCAAGCTCACGCGCGTCTCGGGCGCCTACTGGCGTGGGGACCAGTCGAAGGCGATGCTCAGCCGCGTCTACGGCACCGGCTGGCTGAACAAGAAGCAGCTCGATGCGCACCTCACGCGGCTGGACGAAGCGGCCAAGCGCGATCACCGCAAGCTGGGGCAGGAGATGGACCTGTTCCACCTCCAGCAGGAAGCCCATGGCTCGGTGTTCTGGCACCCCAAGGGTTACCGCATCTGGCGCGAGCTCGAGGCCTATATGCGCCGCGCCATCGACGGCGCGGGCTACAAGGAGGTCAAGACCCCGCAGGTGATGGACGCGCGCCAGTGGGAGCAGTCCGGCCACTGGGGCAAGTACCGCGAGAACATGTTCGTCATCCCCGATGAAGTGCCGAACACCGAGGACGAAGGTCCGATCGTGTCGGACGACGCCGAGTGGATGGCGCTGAAGCCGATGAACTGCCCGGCGCATGTGCTGATCTTCCGGCAGGGCCTCAAGTCCTACCGCGAACTCCCCTTGCGCCTCTACGAAAACGGCTGCTGCCACCGGAATGAACCGCACGGCGCGCTGCACGGGCTGATGCGCGTGCGGCAGTTCACGCAGGACGATGCGCATATCTTCTGCCGCGAGGACCAGATCGTGTCCGAAGTGCGCGCATTCTGCGAGCTGGCGGACCGGATCTACAAGGACTTCGGCTTCACCTATTCGATCAAGCTCGCGCTGCGCCCCGAAAAGCGCTTCGGCACCGAGGAGATGTGGGACAAGGCCGAGCACGAACTGCGCAATGCGGTGATCGAGGCCGGTCTCGCTACGCCGGAATATGGCTGGGAAGAGCTCCCCGGCGAAGGTGCGTTCTATGCTCCCAAGCTCGAATGGCACCTCACCGACGCCATCGGGCGGACCTGGCAGGTCGGCACGATCCAGTCGGACCGCGTGCTGCCCGAACGGCTCGATGCGGGCTATATCGGCGAGGATGGCGAGCGCCACCGTCCGGTCATGCTCCACCGCGCAATCTTCGGGTCCTACGAACGCTTCATCGGCATCCTGATCGAGCATTTCGCGGGCCGCCTGCCCGCATGGCTCGCCCCGGTGCAAGCCGTCGTCGCCACCATCGTCTCCGACGCCGATGACTATGCCTACGAGGCAACCGACGCCCTGCGCGCGGCCGGCATTCGCACCGAGACCGACACGCGCAACGAGAAGATCAACTACAAGGTGCGCGAGCACTCCTTGCAGAAGGTCCCCTACCTGCTGGTGGTCGGCAAGCGCGAGGCGGAGGAAGGCACTGTCGCGATCCGCACGCTGGGCGAACAGCACCAGAAGGTGATGCCGCTGGCCGAGGCACTTGCGATGCTCAAGGCCGAAGCGACTCCGCCGGATCTGCGGAGCTGATCACGCTCGATCTGCCGCTGCTCTCGCTGGCTCTCTGTGCGCTGGCGGCGTTCGTTGCCGCCTTCGTACGGGGCCTTGCGGGCTTCGGCATGGCGATCCTGCTGGTGCCGCTGATCGCGCTGGTGATCCGCCCAGGCGAGGCGGTCGTTGTCTCGAACATGCTCGGCCTCCTCATCGGCCTCGTCGGCGCGCGCAAGGTGTGGAAGGCGGGCGAAAAAAGCGCGGGCGTGATCGGCGGGCTTGCCATGGTGATGACGCCGCCGGGTCTCCTCGCACTGTTCGCCACGCCGCCCGCCGTCGCGCGTGTGGTCATCGCCGCTGTCGCCATCGGTGCCTTCGTGATGGTGCTGCTCCCTGCCAAACCCGGCCATGCCCCGGGCCAGTTGGAAACCGGGCTGACTGGCGTCGCCTCGGGCCTGCTCACCGGATTCGCCGGCATGCCCGGCCCGCCGGTCGTGCCTTATTACCTGCGCCGCCCGATCCCGCGCGAAGTCGCCCGCGCCTCGATGCTCACCGTGTTCCTGCTGACCTCCACCGCCAGCACCGCTGCTGCCCTCGTCCTGCGGCTGGCGTCCTGGCGCGATGCGCTCTTCGCGCTGCTGCTGTTCGGGCCGGTCCTCCTCGGCAATCACCTCGGCTCGCTCGCTTTCGGGAAGGTGAGCGATACGTTGTGGCGCGGCTTCGTCGGCCTGCTGCTCGCGGTCTCGGCTCTCATGGCTGTCGTCCGCCTGCTCGGCTGATCTGCCTAAGACGGGCCGTATCATGGGTAACGCCAAAGTAACCCTCGTCGGTCCATAGGTGCCGCGACTGGACAACCGGACGGACTGCCGATGACGATCAATTTCCCCGAGCTTGCACGTCAGGCCGCGGCCGACGGCGCGATCACTCCCGAGGAAGTGCTGGCCCTGCGCCGCTCCGCGTGGCCCGATGGCCGGATCGACGAGACTGAAGCCGAAGCCATTCTCGCGATCAACGACGTGGTCTCCGCCAAGAGTGCCGAATGGATCGACTTCCTCGTCGAAGCGGTCGGCGAATATGTCCTCAATGGCACCGAGCCGCGCGGCTATGTCGCCGATGAGACCGCCGACTGGCTGATCGCCAAGCTCGACAATGACGGGCGCCTCGATTCGGCAGCGGAACTCGAACTGCTCGTCCGCGTGCTCGAAAAGGCACTCGGCACGCCGGATCGTTTCAAGGACTACGCCCTCGCCCAGATCGAGCACTCGGTACTGACCGGCGAGGGCCCGACGCGCGACGGCGGCCACCTCAGCGCGGGTTCGATCACTGAAGCCGAATGCAAGCTGCTGCGCCGCGTGATCTTCGCAAGCGGCGGCGACCGGCCTGCCGCCGTGAGCCAGCGCGAGGCCGAAATGCTGTTCCGCCTCAAGGATGCGACCCTCGGCGCCGATAACGCCGCCGAATGGCAGCGCCTGTTCGTGCAAGGCGTCGGCAACTACCTGCAAGGCTGGCAGGGCGCCAAGGGTCTCACCCGCGAGCGTGCCGCCGAGCTGGAAGCCTTCATGAACCAGCCTTCGGGCGGCCTCAGCGGCTTCTTTCGCCGTATGGGCAGTGTCGCCGCCGGCGATCTGCGCTCTGCAGCCCGCGACCTGCTCACGAGCCCCTCCGCGCGCAACTTTACCGGAGAAGCCGTCGCTGATGCCGCTGTGACCGGAAGCGAACAGCAGTGGCTCGACACCCGCATCGGCAACGACGGCCAGATCGATCCGCTCGAACAGGCCCTGCTGGCGTTTCTCGCCGAAGGGTGAGGCCGCTCTTCACGCGAAATTAGCCATTCTGGCTGCAAGAAGCGTTTACCCGACCAAGGCATAACGGTCCCATCGCAAGGGGACGTCTATGCACATTCCGGCCAGAATGCTGACGCACGAAGACGCAGTCGACAACCGCCGCGTCCGTCGCCAGCGCGCGGGTGAAAACCCCGCCGGGCGCGTGCAGCGCATCTTCGATATCTCGCGCTATGGCTGCCAGATCGAAAGCAACGACCTTGCCGACGGTGCCAGCGGCCAATTTGTCGAGATCGATTTCGGCACGGTCGTTACCCGCGCCATCATCCGCTGGTCGGACCGTGCGCGGCTCGGCCTCGAGTTTGCCCGGCCCCTCGGTTCGCGTGAGGTCGATACATTGCTGGCTGAACCAGCACCGATCAAGTTGCGACGGCTCTAAGCCGCAGGCTTCACCGCCGCCGTCGGTTTGTACTTCGCGGCATCCGTCGTGAACTCGGCGTGCCCCAGGCTGCCGAGGTAGCCGCGCACTTTGCCCACCAGCCGCTGGTCGGCGAGGTGGCGCACCACCGGCGTCTTTGCGGCAACGCCATAAAGTCGCATCTGCCCCATCAGGCCTACCCCGACCGCCGTCGCGCGCAACTTGTCGATCGCGCGGATCTGCACGCCGAAGCGCGCCGCCGCCTTCTCGCTGCCATTGCAGAAGTTCTGCATGAAATAGACTTTGGCAAACGAACGCTCGAGCCGGGCGCGGACTTGCCCTTGCGGCGTCGAGGTGTCGATCAGATCGGCCTCCAGCGTCGCACGCAGCAGGCCGCCGCAAGTCGTGTCGTCAAACCCGGCCCGCAGCGTCAGTGCCCGCGCATTCCACATGTCGACGATCCCCTGCGGCGTCTCGGCCAGCAGGTCTTCCGGCAGACCGAGCAGGAAGCAACGATAGCGCGACAGCTCGATCTGCGTGCGCTCTTCGGGTGTAAAGTCGCTGCGGCCTTCCTTCAGCACCTTGGAAGAAATGAGAAAGTCCGAAATGAGCCCTGCTGGCATCTGGTCCACTTGCGGGATCGGAATGCCGTAGACCTGCTGGTCCCATTTGCCGCCCGAAAGCACGTTGAAGCGCACCATCGAGTGCATCAGCCGCACCATCGCCGCCGCCTTGAACCCTGGCCCGAACCGCGCCAGCGCGCCGGGCAATACCGAAGTGCCGAAGAATGTCGCGGTCTCCTTGATCCGCCGCGCGGCGGTCTTGTTGGAGAGCGTGCCCGTCAGCGCCATCGGCAGTGCGGCGTACTTGTTCATGAACGTCGCGACGAAGGCGCCCCGAATGGCCCACGGCGCGACATTGGCAAAACTCACCCGGTGCAGCCTTGCACCTTCCTCAACTTTCGCCATGTCGACCCACTCCGGAGTCGCTTCCATAGAGCGGATGAAGGTGACGAGCTCGGCAGGCGCGCCTTCCACTTTGTCGACGCCCTTGTCGCAGGCTTCGACCAGCAGATCGACCAGCCGCCGGAAACCATATTCCGGCATGAGCGCGGCATAGGGATCAGCCACAGCATCGCCCATCAGGGTATAGACAGCCATGCGCTCCATCAGCTCGGTGTTCTCGAGCAGCTTGGCCGCAACTTTGGGATACGAGCGGAGCTCGCTGCCGGCGATGTCACCATCCAATAGCAGGCGCTCGGGCTGAATGCTGAAATCGACCGCGCCATACATCGCCGGATTGTCCGTGCGCTGCGCGGCAATCCGCTGGCGCAGCTCGGCAATGGGCGTGGGCACGCGGGGCCTAAACCGTGAAGCTTTCCCCGCAGCCGCAGGAGCCCTTGGCATTGGGGTTCTGGAACACGAAACCGGCGGTGAAATCATCCTCCTGCCAGTCCATCGTGCTGCCGATGAGGTAGAGCACCGAGGCCCCGTCGATGAAGAAGGTCCCGCCCGGCGTCTCGATCCGCTCGTCCATCGGGTTCGCCTCGGCCACGTAGTCCACCGAATAGGCCAGACCCGAGCAACCCCGGCGCGGGGTGGAGAGCTTGACCCCGATCATGCCCTCGGGCGCTGACGCCATGAGCTTCGCCACGCGCGCCTCGGCGGAGGGCGTAAGGATAACCGCAGCGGGTCGGGGGCGGGCCTTGGGGCGGGTGGTCGTGTCGGTGGTCATGATTTCACCTAGATAGGTACGGTTCAGAGCATACCAAGTTCGAGCTTGGCGTCATCGCTCATCTTGTGCGGGTCCCACGGTGGATCCCACACGAGATTCACTTCGGCATCGCGCACGCCGGGCACCGCCTCGACGCGCAGTTCCACCTCCGCGGGCATCGACTCGGCCACCGGGCAATGCGGCGTCGTCAGCGTCATCGTCACCATGACCGAACCTTCGGCGCTCACATCGACGCCATAAATCAGGCCAAGGTCGTAGATATTGACCGGGATTTCCGGATCGAAAATCTCGCGCAGCGCGGCGACCACACCTTCGTAGATCTCGCCACCCGGCTCGCCCGGCGCGGCATCGGCCGGCTTTTCGGCCAGAAAGCCCTCCAGATAGTCGCGCTTGCGCTCCAGCTTTTCGGCGGGCGTCTCCACAGCCTCTTCCACACGCGCGCGGCGCGGCGGTTCGACGCCTTCGACTTCCTCGATCTCGATCCGGCTCATCCGAATATCCTTATCGTCCGTTCGATCCCGCGCACGAGCGCGGCAATATCGCTTTCATCGCTGTAAATGCCGAAGCTGGCGCGCGCGGTGGCTGGCACCCCGAGATGCTCCATCAGCGGCTGCGCGCAGTGGTGGCCCGCGCGGATCGCCACGTTCTCCTCATCGAGGATCGTGCCGAGATCGTGCGGATGCACGCCTTCCAGCGCGAAGCTGACGATCCCCGCGCTGTCTTCCGGTCCGAACAGGCGCACCGAATTGTTCCGCCCGAGCGCCTCGCGCGCCATGCGCACAAGCTTCGCTTCATGGGCATGGATGGCATCAAGGCCGTGGCCGGTGAGAAAGTCCGCAGCCGATCCGAAGGCAATCGCCTCGACAATCGCCGGGGTACCGGCCTCGAAGCGCTGCGGGGCCGGAGCCCAGGTCGTTTCGGCAAAGGTCACGCGGTCGATCATCGAGCCGCCGCCCTGCCACGGCGGCATCGCATCGAGCAGGTCCTTCTTCGCCCACAGCGCGCCGATCCCGGTCGGCCCATAGAGCTTGTGCGCTGAAAAGACGTAGAAATCGCAGCCGAGCGCCGTCACATCCACCGGGAGTCGCGCAGCAGCCTGGCAGCCATCGAGCAGGATTTTGGCACCGACACCATGCGCCAGCTTCACCGCGCGCTCTGCATCCAGCACCGAGCCAAGCACATTGGAGATATGCGCAAAGGCTACCAGCTTGTGCGCCGGGGTCAGCATCCGCTCAGCCGCATCGAGGTCGATCCGGCCATCCTCGGTCAGCGGACAGACGTCGATTTCAAGGCCTGTGCGCTCGCGGATCAGCTGCCACGGAACGATGTTCGAATGGTGCTCCAGCTGCGAAAGCAGCACGCGGTCGCCGGGCCGGAGGTTGGAGACGCCCCAGGTCTGCGCGACAAGGTTGATCGCCTCGGTCGCCCCGCGCGTGAAGACCAGTTCGTCCTCGCGCCCGCCGATCAGCGCCGCCACGGTCCGCCGTGCGGCTTCATAGGCCAGCGTCATCTCGGCCGAGCGGGTGTAGACGCCCCGATGCACCGTCGCGTAGTCCGCGCCCATCGCGCGGGTCATTGCGTCGATCACGCCCTGAGGCTTCTGCGCCGTCGCGGCAGTATCAAGGTAGTGCCAGCGCTTGCCTTCAGCGTTGAGCAGGCCGGGCCACTCAGCAGAGCGGGTGAGGGTTTCGGTGCTCACAGCAAGCCCTCCAGCGCCGCCAACGCAGCTTCGGTAAGCGCTTCACCTTCCGGCGCGTCCACAAAGGCTTCGGCAATGAACGCATGTAGCATCAGCTTCTTCGCTTCCGACGGCGGCAACCCGCGCGATTGCAGGTAGAACAGTCCCATCGGATCGAGCTCACCCACCGCACAGCCATGCGCGCACTTCACGTCGTCGGCGTAGATTTCGAGTTCGGGCCGCGCATTGGCGGTCGCCGTGCGCTCCAGCAGCATGGCGCGGATCGATTGCTCGCCGTCCGTCCCGATCGCCCCGCGCGCGACATGGACCTTGCCGAGATAGGTGCCGGTCGCATGCCCGCCGAGCACCGAGCGCACGACCTGCCGGCTGACCGCATCCGGCGCCATGTGGCGCACTTCGGTCACGATCTCGAGCGTCTGCTCCCCGCCGCCCAGCTGCGCGGCGCCGAAGTGGAACGACGCGCCCTTGCCCAGCGTTGCGGTCACGGCAATGCGGCCATAAGCCTGCCCGGCATTGAGCACGCGCAGATCGAAGCTTGCGCCCTCTTCCAGCGTGATAGCGATTGCGCGCGCTTCAGCCGCTTCGGCATTTGCGGTGATCGCCAGCGCCCCGCTCTCGCCAGCGGCGACATGGATTTCCTCCACCGCGACCGGCCACAGCGGCTCCAGCGCCGCGAGGTCGGCATAGCGATAGGCCTCGTGGGCCCGCGTCGGCAAAGCAAGACTAGCCACGGGCCACCTCGCACCGAACCATCGGGATCGCCGGCTCGGAAACCTTGGCACCATTGCGCTCCAGCACGTGGAGCACCAGCATGCGCGCATCCGGACTCAGCACATAGTCCGCCGTCAGCGCCACGCCGAAATCGTCGTCACCCTCACGCACCAGGATATGCCGACTGCCGAGCGTCTCGACCGCCTTGACCACGCCCCAGTAGTCGCCTTCGGTGTTCATCGTGGCGGTCACAATGCGCCGTGCGTACTTGTCGCCGCACGCCGCCGCGGAGGGCGCCCACTCGCCGAGGAATTCGGCGGGCATCGCGGCCGCAGGCGGCGCAGTGGGAGCCGGGTCCGCTGCCATGGCAAGGGCGAGCAGCAGGCTCATGCCGCCACGGCCTCGTAGCCCTGTTCTTCCAGCTGCAGCGCGAGTTCGGGCCCGCCGGACTTGACGATGCGGCCGCCAGCCAGCACATGGACGAAGTCCGGCTTCACGTAATCGAGCAGACGCTGGTAGTGCGTGATGAGCAGCACGGCCTTGTCAGGCTTGCGCATGATCGCGTTGATCCCCTCGCCGACGATGCGCAGCGCGTCGATGTCGAGGCCGCTGTCCGTTTCGTCGAGGATCGCGAGCTTCGGGTTCAGGATGCCCATCTGCACCATCTCGGCGCGCTTCTTCTCGCCGCCCGAAAAGCCGACGTTCACCGGGCGCTTGAGCATGTCCATATCGAAGCGCAGCAGCCCCGCCTGCTCCTTGGCGAGCTTGATGAAGGCCGCGCCCGAAAGCGGCTCCTCTCCATGCCCCTTGCGCTGGGCATTGAGCGCCTCGCGCAGGAACTGCAGGTTGGAAACGCCGGGAATCTCGACCGGATACTGGAAGCCGAGGAACAGCCCCGCCGCCGCGCGCTCATGCGGTTCGAGCGCGAGCAGGTCCTGCCCATCGAAGTCGACGCTGCCGCCGGTCACTTCATAGCCCGGACGGCCACCCAGCGTGTAGCCCAGCGTGGACTTGCCCGCGCCGTTCGGCCCCATGATCGCGTGGATTTCGCCCGCGTTGATCTGGAGCGAGAGGCCCTTGAGGATGGGCTTGTCGGCCACGGTGGCCTGCAGATTGTCGATCTTGAGCATCAGTATTCCCGTGGACGGCGCGGCGCGGAGCGGCGCGCGCCGGTTCTGGTGGAGGCGGACCGCTTGGCGCGGCGTTCGGTGTGGAGCGCGCGCATCGCATCGGAAACGCGCTGCGCGGCGGCATCGGGATCGGCGAGCACATCGGCGGCCGCGATGCGCTCGACGCGGTAGCCCACTTCGCCAAGGCTCTTGTCGCGCGCGGCGGTGAACGCCGCATCGGCATCGCCGTCGATCTCGACCACCAGCATCAGCTGCTTGCACGCGAAATCGACGATGGCCGAACCGATCACCGCCTGACGCTTGAAGCTGTAGCCGCCAGTCTCCACGCGGGTCAGCGCCTCGGCCAGCGCTTCCTGCGCGGGGCTGGGGTTGCGCCGCATCTCGCGCGCCCTCTCGTGCAGGGCGTCGAGCCGCGATTCCGAAATCGCCCAGCCGCGCCCCTTCTTTTGCAAGGTCGGCGCATCGGCCTCGCCAAAGCGCAGCGAAAGCTTGCGCTTTGCTGGGGCCGCCAGAGCAAACCGCTTGTGCACGCGGTCAACCGGAGTGCCATCCTTGAGCGGCACACCCTCGGTCACGCCATGATCGACAAAGCCCTGCTTGGTGTAGAACGCAAGACCGCCGGTATTGTCGCCCCGGATCGTCGCGTTGATCGCGCTGAGGCCGAGTTCGGCGGCGCGCTTGGAGGTCTCGGCAAACAGCGCCGAACCGATCCCGCGCTGCGTCCCGCCCACCAGCGCGAACGTGCCGATATCGCCGACATCCTCCGGAAGTCCCGGATAGCGCCCCAGCGTCTGAAACCCGAGCAGCGTGCCGTCCTCATCCTCTGCTACGAAGCAGCAGTGGACGTTGGGCCCCGTCAAATAGGCCGCATCGAGCGCTTCCGGCGTGTAGGGATCCTGCAGCGCCGTCGTCCCGCCCGCCGCGATAACCGCGTTGAGCAGGTCGGCCAGCGCGGGCGCATCCGCCGACGTCACCGGGCGCACGGCAAGGGTGATCGCATCGCTCACCCAACCGAACCTTCCAGCGAAATACCGAGCAGCTTCTGCGCCTCGACCGCGAACTCCATCGGCAACTGCTGCAGAACTTCGCGCGCGAAGCCGTTCACGATCAGCGCGATGGCGTCCTCCTGCGCGAGGCCGCGCTGCATCGCGTAGAACAGCTGGTCGTCCGAAATCTTGCTCGTGGTCGCCTCGTGCTCGATCGTCGCCGAAGGATTGCGCACCTCGATATAGGGCACGGTATGCGCGCCGCAGTCCGCGCTGAGCAGCAGGCTGTCGCACTGGGTGAAGTTGCGCACGCCCTCGGCCTGCGGGGCCACGCGCACCAGCCCGCGATAAGTGTTGTTCGAATGACCGGCGCTGATCCCCTTCGACACGATGGTCGAGCGGGTGTTCTTGCCATTGTGGATCATCTTGGTGCCGGTATCGGCCTGCTGGTGGTTGTTGGTGACCGCGACGGAGTAGAACTCGCCCACCGACCCCTCGCCGTTGAGCACGCAGCTGGGGTACTTCCACGTGATCGCGGAGCCGGTCTCGACCTGCGTCCACGAAACCTTGCTGCGCGCGCCCTGGCACAGCGCGCGCTTGGTCACGAAGTTGTAGATCCCGCCCTTCCCTTCGGCGTCACCGGGATACCAGTTCTGCACGGTGGAATACTTGATCTCGGCATCGTCGAGCGCGACGAGTTCGACCACCGCGGCGTGCAGCTGGTTCTCGTCGCGCTGCGGCGCGGTGCAGCCTTCGAGGTAGGAGACATAGGCCCCCTTGTCGGCCACGATCAGCGTGCGCTCGAACTGCCCGGTATTCTCCGCATTGATGCGGAAATAGGTGGAAAGCTCCATCGGGCAGCGCACGCCCTCAGGGATGTAGACGAAGGTGCCATCCGAAAAGACCGCGCAATTGAGAGCCGCAAAGTAGTTGTCGTGCATCGGCACGACCTTGCCCAGCCAGCGCTTCACCAGCTCCGGGTATTCGCGGATCGCCTCGCTGATCGAGCGGAAGATGACGCCGGCCTGCTCCAGCTCCTTGCGGAACGTTGTCGCCACCGAAACGCTGTCGAACACCGCATCGACCGCGACCTTGCGTGCACCCTCGACGCCTGCGAGCACCTTCTGCTCCTCGAGCGGAATGCCGAGCTTCTCGTAGATGCGCAGGATCTCGGGATCGACTTCGTCAAGGCTGCCGAGCTTGGGCTTCGCCTTTGGCGCGGCCCAATAGTAGGCCTCCTGGTAGTCGATCGGCGGGATTTTCAGCTTGGCCCATTCGGGTGTGGGCATGGTCAGCCAGTGGCGATAGGCCTTGAGCCGCCACTCGAGCATCCACTCCGGCTCGTCCTTCTTGGCCGAGATGAAGCGCACCGTGTCTTCGGAAAGGCCCTTGGGGCCATATTCCTGCTCGATGTCCGACGACCAGCCATGCTCGTAGTCCGCGACTCGCGCCGCAGCCTCGCGCGCGGCCTGGTCCTTGATCTCGATTTCTTCGCTCATGCTGAAATTCCTGAACCCACCGGGCTTGCCAGCTGCGTCAGCGGCACACCGGCAAGCGCACCGCGCAGCGCGGCATCCACCTGCGGCCAGTGCGGGCGCACGGTGCAATCGGCTTCCAAGGTGCAATCGTGGCGACCATGCACGCTGCACGGCGCCATCGCGATCGGTCCTTCGACCGCTTCGACAATGTCGGCCAGCGAAATCGCCGCCGCCGGACGCGCCAGCTTGAGCCCGCCGCCCAGCCCGCGCGCGGACTTGAGCAGGCCCGCCGCCGAGAGCTTGCTCACCAGCTTCTGCACCGTCGGGACCGGCAGTCCGGTCTCATCCGCCAGCTGCTGCGCCGAAACGCGCGCCCCGCCCGCGGCATGGCGCCCGCAATGGCGCGCAGCGGCGGTCATCGTCACCACGGCATAGTCGGCCATGCTTGAAAGTCGCATTGCGGCACTGTCCCGGAAAGGCATCCGATCCAAAATCGGACTAATCTGTTCCGGTTATCTAGGCGAAGGGCGCTGGATGCGCAAGGCGTGCGCCATGCCCGAAAATGCCAGTGACCGCACGCGGCACAAAAAAAGGCGGCCGTGCCAGGGCACGAGCCGCCATGAAGTCGAGAACTCGGCCGCATTGCTGCACCGAGCCCTTCGGGTCGCACGAGTCTGGTAGATCAGCAGCCTGCCAAAGAATTGTACGGATTCGACAAAATGGGTGGCAGCCATGCAACAGGCTAGTGAATTCAATGCTTAACTGGCGGTTAACCGACAAATTGGTTGCAATTGCGGCTTGGCGCGCTCGCCCGGTGCGGCAATAGAACCAGTGATCCGTAACGTTAAGGCGGATACGGACCGGAGGGAAACGCTCGCGCATGCTCTATTCGATTTGCCGCCCATTGCTGTTCCGCATTCCCGCCGAGCCTGCCCACCGCCTGACTATCGCCGCATTGGCAGCCGCACCACGCGGTGGGCGCATCGCACCGCAGCCACTGCTGTGCCAGCGAGTCGCGGGGCTCGTGTTCCCCAACCCGGTCGGGATCGCTGCCGGGTTCGACAAGAACGGCGAAGTTCCTGACGCGCTGCTTGGCTTGGGCTTCGGCTTTGTCGAGGCCGGTACGGTCACCCCGCGCCCGCAGGAAGGCAATCCCAAGCCGCGCCTGTTCCGCCTTGTCGAGGATAATGCGGTGATCAACCGCATGGGCTTCAACAACGCCGGCGCCCAGGTGGTCGCAAGCCGACTTGCCGCGCGGCAAGGCCGGCCCGGCGTCGTCGGTGCGAACATCGGTGCCAACAAGGATTCGGTCGACCGCATTGCCGACTATGCCGCGATGACGCGGATCATGGCCCCGCTGGCGAGCTATCTCACGGTCAATATCAGCTCGCCCAACACGCCCGGCCTGCGCGCCTTGCAGGATCCCGCGGCACTGGCCGACTTGCTCGATGCGGTGATCGAGGCGCGCGGTGCTCTGCCAACCAAGCTGTTCCTCAAGCTCGCCCCCGATCTCACCTCCACCGATATCGATGCGATCTGCCGAATCGCGATCGACAAGCGGCTTGATGCTCTGATCGTCAGCAATACCACGATCACCCGCCCTTCGCTGCGCTCGCCGCTGGCCGGCGAGGCAGGCGGCCTTTCAGGCGAGCCGCTGCGCACGCTGGCACTGCAGGTGCTGCGCGATTTCCGCAGCGCCACTGCCGGCCGCATCCCGCTGATCGGCGTGGGCGGCATTGCCAGCGTCGATGATGCCTGGGCACGCATCCGCGCCGGGGCCAGCCTGATCCAGGTCTACAGCGCGCTGGTCTACGAAGGGCCGGGGCTGGTGCGGCGCATTGTCGATGGCCTGGCCAAACGCGTGCGCGCCGAGGGCATGAGCAGCATTGCCGAGGCGGTCGGCAGCGAATAGGCACTGGCGGTGATGAAGAACCGCCTCACCCGCTCGCTGCTCACCCCGCTCGCTTTGGCATCGCTGGTAAGCGCCTGCGCACCGCTGCCCAATGCCGCGCGCCCCGTCGCAGCGCTCGCCCCGGCTCCTGAGCAGGCGCCGGAAGATCCAGGTGTCGTGACGGCCGCCGATCCCCGCGCCGCTGCGGCAGGCGCGGAAATGCTGCGCCTCGGCGGGTCCGCGACCGACGCCGCCATCGCCATGATGCTCGCACTCACCGTAGTCGAGCCGCAAAGCTCCGGCATAGGCGGCGGCGGCTTCCTCGTGACGGCAGACGAAGCGGGCAAGGTTGAAAGCTTCGATGGCCGCGAAATGGCCCCCTCGGCAGCCACGCCGGACTGGTTCAAGGTCGATGGCAAGGTCCTCAGCCACAGCGATGCCGTCCCCGGCGGACGCAGCGTCGGTGTTCCGGGCAACCTGCGCCTTGCCGCCATGGCCCACGCCCGAAACGGCAAGCTGCCCTGGCGCGTGCTGTTCGGCCCCGCGATCAAGCTGGCCGGGGACGGCTTCGCGATCACCCCGCGCCTTAACAACACGCTGGGCTTCGCCTCGGACATTGCCAGCCTTGACCCCGCCGGCCGCGCGCTGTTCTTCGCACCTGACGGCAATCCGCTCCCGGTCGGCACCCTCGTCCGCAATCCTGCACTTGCAGCCACGTTCGAAAAGATCGCCGCGCTTGGCGCCGACAGCTTCTATCTGGGCGACAACGCCAAGGCCATCGCCGCAAAAGTCGGCACGGCGCCGCGCAACCCCGCGCCGATGTCCACCGCCGATCTTGCCGCCTACAAGGCCAGGCCCCGCGATCCCATCTGCGCTCGTTACCGCGTCTACCGCGTCTGCACGATGGGTCCGCCGTCTGCCGGCGGCGTGACCGTGCTGCAAACGCTGGGCGCGCTTGAGCGCTTCGATCTCAAGGCAATGGGCTCCGCCTCGCCCAAGGCCTGGCACCTCATCGCCGAAGCCGAGCGGCTCGCCTTTGCCGACCGCGATACCTGGCTGGCTGATCCCGACTTCGTGCCCGTGCCGACCGCCGGCCTTATCGATCCCGCCTATTTCACCGCCCGGTCCGCGCTGATCTCGGAGACCGCGGCCATCAACAATGCCGCGCCCGGCAAGCCCGCCGGTGCAAGCGACCGTTTCTCCATGGCGGCCCCGGTGGACGAACACGGCACCACCCACTTTGCCGCCGTCGACCGCTGGGGCAATGCGGCCAGCTATACCGCGACCGTCGAAAGCGCATTCGGCTCGGGCCTCATGGTCGGCGGCTACTTCCTCAACAACGAGCTGACGGACTTCAACCTCGATCCTGACCGCGACGGCAAGCCTACCGCCAACCGCGTCGAGGCAGGCAAGCGGCCGCGCAGTTCGATGAGTCCCGTCGTGGTCTATGGTCCGGACGGCCACTTGCGCCTGATCGCGGGCGCGGCGGGAGGCTATACCATCCCGCCGCAGGTGATCCGCGTGATCATCGGCACGCTCGATTGGAACCTGTCCGCGCGCGATGCCATCACGCAAGGCATCGTGATGCCCGCGCCCGGCGGCGTGCTCGCGGTGGAAGCAGGCACCCCGCTTGCCGCCATGGTTCCGGCGCTGCAAACATTTGGCCATGCCAAGGTCGTCGCCGTCCCGATGCGCCTCAAGGCCAATGCCATCGAATGGGTGCCGGGAGCGGACGGCAAGAACCACTGGGTGGGCGCCGCCGACCCGCGCAGCGAAGGCGCCGCCGCCTCCCCTTGAGGCGCTATCCACAGCCCACCTTGCCCTTCCGCTACGGCACTCCTAGTTTCCGGGCCAAACACGTGACCCGCGGGCGCGGGCACCATGGGCAGGGGATCACCGCAACGTGCAGCTTTCCGATTTCGCGTCCTATCCGAATCTCGTCGCCATGTTCCTCGATCGGGCCGAGTTCTTCGGCGATCGTCCGTTCCTCTGGGCAAAGCGCGGCGGCACGTGGACATCGCAGAGCTGGCGCGAGGCAGCGGACCAGGTCTGCCTGCTGGCGGAGGCACTGCGCGGCCTTGGCCTCGATCCGGGTGACCGCGTCATCCTCGTCTCGGAAAACCGCCCGGAGTGGTGCATCGCCGATCTCGCGATCATGGCCGCCGGGCTGATCACCGTCCCCGCCTATGTCACCAACACCGAGCGCGACCATCTCCACGTTCTGGAGAACTCGGGCGCCCGCGCGGTGATCGTCTCCAACGCCAAGCTTGCCCAGCCGTTGCTCGCCGCCTGCCTGAGCGCGCGCGGGGTGGAGCATGTGATCGGCATCGAGCCGCTCCGCCGCATCCAGTCAGACCGCCTCGGCTTCCACGACTGGTCGGCCCTCACCAGCGGTGACGCCGCGCCTGCGCGCCTCTCGGCTGCCGCGCGCGTTGCTGCCATCGGCCGCGCCGATACGGCCTGCATCATCTACACCAGCGGCACCGGCGGCGCCCCGCGCGGCGTGCTTCAGCACCATGGCGCGATCCTCTGCAACGTGGACGGCGCGGCGCATGTCGTCGCCGAGGACCTGAGCTGGGACACCACGGGCCGCGAGACCGAGGTGTTCCTCTCCTTCCTCCCCTTGAGCCATGCCTACGAGCATTCCGGCGGGCAGTTCCTCCCCATCGGTCTCGGCTCGCAGATCTACTATGCCGAGGGACTCGAGAAGCTCGCCAGCAACATCGAGGAGACCAGGCCCACACTTATGGTCGTCGTGCCGCGCCTGTTCGAGGTGCTGCGCGCACGGATCATGAAGCAGGTCGAAAAGCAGGGCAAACTCCCGAACTACCTGATGGCCCGCGCGCTCGCGATCGGCGCGCGCAAGGCCGAAGGGGCAAACATCCTGCGCCGGATCATCGATGCACCGATGGATTTCTTCATCGAGCGCACCTTGCGCCCCAAGATCCGCCAGCGTTTCGGCGGACGCCTCAAAGCCCTCGTCTCGGGCGGCGCACCGCTCAATCCCGATGTCGGCCTGTTCTTCGATGCGATGGGCCTCACCATGCTGCAGGGCTACGGCCAGACCGAGGCAGGACCCGTCGTCAGCTGCAATCGTCCCAAGGTCGGCCTTGCAATGGACACCGTCGGCCCGCCGCTGCGCGGGGTCGAGGTGAAGATCGCGGATGACGGCGAGATTCTGGTGCGCGGCGAACTCGTCATGCACGGCTACTGGCACAACGATGCCGAAACGCTGCGCGCGATCCCGCAGGACGGGCCGAATGCCGGCTGGCTCCACACCGGCGACATCGGCCACTTCGACGAGAAGGGTCGCATCAAGATCACCGATCGCAAGAAGGACATGATCGTCAACGACAAGGGCGACAATGTCTCCCCCCAGCGGATCGAGGGCATGCTCACGCTTCAGCCCGAAATCGCGCAGGCGATGGTCTCCGGCGACAAGCGGCCTTACATCGTCGGCCTGATCGTCCCGGATCCCGAATGGGCGATGGAATGGTCGCGCGCGCAGGGCGAGAAGTACGATATGGCCGCCCTGTCCGACCTCCCCGCCTTCCGCAGCGCGGTGCGTGCGGCGGTGGACCGCGTGAACAAGGACCTCTCGGTGATCGAGAAAGTCCGCCAGATCACCCTCGCAGACGAGGCCTTCACCATCGACAACGAGGAAATGACCCCCTCGATGAAGATCCGCCGCCACAAGATCAAGGAACGCTACGGGTCAAGGCTCGACGCGCTGTATAAAGCGTGACGCTACCGACCTCGTTCCGCTCCCGCCTCCGCGCATTCCGCGAGATGCGAGGGGATCCACCAGATCCAGGATTCATCGCCGATCTTGAGTTCCTCGAGAACCGCGATCTTGATCTTTCGGTCCGGCTGGGCGCGATGCTGGGCTTTAACGCACTGATGATCACCATCGGCACGCATCCCATCTCGGCCAGCCCCGGCGCGCCGCTCGCGCTTGATGCGCATAGTCAGCCACAGTTCGTGCTTGCCAGCCTTGCCGGGCTGGCGCCGCTGATCGTGTCTTGCGCGCTCGCGCTCAGGGCCATGCTGTTGGGCGAAGAATTCGACGCCGAAGGGCTGGAAGGCGATGCCGCGCTGCGCCAGCGCCTGTTTGCCAGCTTTGTGCACTCGATCGACGCGCAGGCCCATTATCTGCGCCTTGCCATCCGTTGGACGATCGCTGGCGGAGGACTGACGCTGCTGGTCTGGGTGTCCATCCTCACCGCCAAGATGATCTGACAACCCCCTTCAAGGCTCGGCGATATTGAACGCCCCCGGCATAGGATCGAGCGCGGCCAGCCACGCTTCCACCGCCGCACGGTCGCCTTCCACCTTCAGCCCCGCCGCTTCCAGTTGCGCCAGCGGCAGTTTCAGGAACAGCAGGCCGAGCAGCAGACGGCGCGGGGCCGTCAGCGTCGCCGCCGGCCCGCTCGCCGCGCTCATCCGCGCCAGCATCGCGGTGCCTGTCAGTTCGACTCCCGCGGTCTCGCTACGCTCGGGCATCACTAGGTTGATTGCTGCGTGACGCCCCGCCAGCTTCGCCGGATCGATCCTTGTCGCCACCGAATCGAGCAGCAGCTGCGTCGGCACCGCCGCGATCATGTCCTGGCTCTGGCTCGATGTGGCCGAACTGATCCGCCCGTTGCGCAGCTCGTTCGCTGCGGCAAGAAACTGGTTGCGCCAGATCGCGCTTTCCGCCTGATAGCCCTGCTGCTCATAGCTGTCCGCAAGCAGCGCGCGGGCCGCCTTGTTTGCGGGATCGGCGAACACCGCAGCGCTCAGCAGCTCCGACGACCAGCGGTAATCGCCCGCCTTCATCGCCGCCTTGGCCTGCGCCAGCACCTTGGCCCCGCCGCCAATCGCCGCGACCAGCCGCTTCGAGCGCTCCACCGCAGGCCATGGGTTGAGGTTGGCGGGCACCGCATCGTACCAGCCGAGGTAGAACTGATAGACCGCCTTCGCGTTGTGGCTGTAGGTGCCGTAATAGCCGTGGTTGAACCAGTCGGCGGCAATCGCGGCAGGCTGCACCAGTTCCTCGGCAATCTCCGCCGCGGTCTCACCCTTGTTCATCAGCCGCAGCGTCTGGTCGTGAAGCAGGCGGTAGTTGTCGCGCTGGCTCGCCAGCATCCGGCTCACTTCCGCTTGCCCGAAGCGCGGCCAGCAATGGCTCGAGATCACCGCATCGCTGCGGTTGCCATAGAGCCTCAGCGCTTCATCGAGATAGCCCGCCCAGGCCCGCGTATCGCGCACCTTCGCCCCGCGCGGGGTCAGGATATTGTGCAGCGAGCAGGTGCTCATCTCCGCCGAAAGCAGCACTTTCGGGCCCGGCAGATAGACGTTGAGCTCGCTGGGCGCCTCGCTCCCCGATACGATCTGGAACTCCATCGGCACACCGTCGACCACCCGCGTCTCGCCCGTCTTGCTCACGGTATCGGTCGGCGCGATCAGCGTGATCGTGCCGGATGATACGCCGAGGCCGATGCCGCTCCCCATCTGGCCTTGCGCGCCCGGCACTAGGCCGCCGCCAAACTGGTACTGCGCGCGCCGCCCCATCGCGGCACCGGCAAGGATGTTCTCGCTCGCCGCTTCTTCGATGAAATGCGCCGGGGCGAGCACCTGTGCCTTACCCGCTGCCACGTCCGCCTCGGCGATCACCCCGCGCACCCCGCCGAAGTGGTCGGCGTGGCTGTGGCTGTAGATCACCGCCGAAACCGGCCGCGCGCCCAATTGCGCATTGACCAGCGCCAGCGCCGCCGCCGCGGTTTCCTTCGTCGTCAGCGGATCGACCAGCACCCAGCCGGTTGCCCCACGGATCACGGTCATGTTCGAAACGTCGAAGCCGCGCACCTGCCAGACGCCGTCGGCCACAGCGAACAGGCCATGCTGCTTGAGCAACCCCACCTCCCGCCATAGCGAGGGATTGACGCTGGCGGGCGCAGCGCCCTGCACCCAATCATAGGCGGCGACGTTCCAAACCGGCTTGCCCGCTGCATCGCGGATTACCGGATCGGCGGCGCTTGCCACGAAGCCTTCTGCGGCAAAGGCTGCATCGCGCCCGTCTTCCTGCGGCAGCGCGGCGGCCACGGCTTGCTGCGCCGCGACTGTCGCCGCGCTGGCAGGCTTGGGCGAAAGCGCCGGATCGGCAGCTGGTGCGGCCTGCGCCAAGCCAGGCAAAAATGCCGCCGTCGCCAAAGCAAGCCGCATCATGCGCGCGCGAAAAAGCATCCCGATCCCCTCCAGCCATTCTTATCCCGCCAGCTTGTCCGCTCGCAGCCCGGCTGGCAAGGGGAGGCAAATCGCAAGGCCCCTCGCAAAGAATACAAGCCAAACGCCGCGAATTGTTCTATGGGGCGCGCTTCTCCCGGCGCGGAGGCGAGCTTTTCAGGCTGCCACCGCGAGTCCGGCCCGCTGTTTTTCCCCCGAAAGTCCTATGCCCTTTTCCCAGCTCCCCCCCGCCCTCGGCGCCGCCGTGGCAGCCCGTGGCTATGCCGCCCCCACCCCGGTCCAGGCCGCCGTCCTCGAAGCCGAAGCACATGGCCGCGATCTCGTCGTCTCGGCGCAGACCGGCTCGGGCAAGACCGTCGCCTTCGGCCTCGCCATGGCCGCCGACCTCCTAGCCGGTGAAGACAAGCTCGGCCCCGCCGGCGCCCCGCTCGCGCTCGTCATCGCCCCGACCCGCGAGCTCGCCCTTCAGGTCAGCCGCGAACTGATGTGGCTTTACGAGCAGACCGGCGCACGAATTGCCACCTGCGTCGGCGGCATGGACCCGTCGCGCGAACGCCGCACGCTGATGCACGGCACCCATATCGTCGTCGGCACCCCGGGTCGCCTGCGCGATCATCTCGAACGCGGCGCCCTCCAGCTGGCCGCGCTGCGTGTCGCCGTGCTCGACGAAGCCGACGAAATGCTCGACATGGGTTTCCGCGAAGACCTCGAGGCGATCCTCGACGCGACGCCCGACGAGCGCCGCACGCTGCTCTTCTCCGCGACAATGCCCTCGCCGATCGTCGCGCTTGCCCGCCGCTACCAGAACGATGCGCTGCGCATTTCGACCGTTACCGAAGAGCGCGGCCACGGCGATATCGACTATCAGGCGATGGCTGTCGCCCCCGCCGATATCGAGCACGCTGTCGTCAATCTGCTGCGCTTCCACGAGGCCGAAACCGCGATGCTGTTCTGCGCCACGCGCGACAATGTCCGCCGCCTCCACGCCAGCCTGACCGAGCGCGGCTTCGCGGTGGTCGCCCTCTCCGGCGAGCACAGCCAGAACGAACGCAACCACGCGCTGCAGGCGCTGCGCGACCGCCGCGCCCGCGTCTGCGTGGCGACCGACGTTGCCGCTCGCGGGATCGACCTGCCTTCGCTCAGCCTCGTCGTCCATGTCGAAATCCCGCGCGATGCGGAAACCTTGCAGCACCGCTCGGGCCGCACCGGGCGCGCGGGGAAGAAGGGCACCGCCGTGCTGATCGTCCCATATCCGCGCCGCAAGCGGGTCGAGGCCATGCTGCGCGGCGCGCGTATTCCCGCGCGCTGGGTGCCGGTGCCGTCCGCTGCCGATATCCGCGAAGCTGATTCAGCGCGTCTGATGTCGGTGCTGCTCGCGCCCATCGAGGCGACCGAGGAAGACCGCGCGCTCGCCCAGCGCCTGCTTGCCGAACGCAGCCCGGAAGATATCGCCGCCGCGCTGGTGCAGGTCCACCGTTCAAAGCTGCCGGAGCCCGAGGATCTGATCAGCGGCGACGCCGGTCCGCCGCCCGGCCCGCGTGAGCCGCGCCCCGGTTTCGAGCAGAGCACGTGGATGCGGCTCAACATCGGGCGCAGCCAGAACGCCGATCCGCGCTGGATCCTGCCGCTGCTGTGCCGCCGCGGCCATGTCAGCCGCAGCGAAATCGGCGCGATCCGGATCACCGCGCGCGAAACGCTGTTCGAAGTGCCGACGGCGATCGCCGCGCGCTTCATGGACGCAGTGCGGCGCACGGCCGAGGAGGCGGACGAGTTCGAGATCCTGCCGATGGACGCTGCCCCCCGCGAGGAATCGCGTCGCCACCGCAGGGAAGGCAAGCCGGGCTACGCGCCCAAGCCCTATCGCACGCCGGGCCGGGCCGAAGCGCCCAAGCCGCACCGCAAGGGCACGTGGCGCGCCAAGCCCGACCGGGCCAAGTAGGTCAGCCTGCGAAGGCCCTCAAGCCGCGTCTTCCATCTCGACATATTCGGGAAAGAACTGCGGCGCGCGCATTGACCAGGCAGGAGCTGTCGCCGCGGCCTCGCTGATCGACTGCAGCAGTTCCTTGCGACGTTCCGGGCGGATGTGCGGCAGCGCGGCGGCACCGCAAAAGGCGCCGGGGAGCCAGGGTCGCACTGCGGCACCGAGCAGGCGTTCGTAGAGGAAGCGATAGGCCGAGAAGCTTTCGATGCGGCCCTGCGAGAGATCGAACGTGGTCACCCGCAGCAGCGGGCCCATCACACTTTCCAGGTCTTCAAGGCCCGCCGCCTCGCTACCCTCGCCATCTGCGGTCAACAGGCTGCGGAGGAGCTTGAGATCCTGATACATCACGTATTGTGTGCGGATCGAAGCCGCTTCGGCCGGCCCGCGCGCCCAGCGGCGGAAGGCATCCTGCCGTCCGAGACCGATATCGAGACTACGCCGGATATAACGCTGCTCACTCGGCGAAAACCCTGCGAACTCCCGCATCTCGGAGAGAATGGTCTGCGTTGTCGTGGTCGTGGCCATAAGCCCCTCGCTGCGCTTTCCTCTGCCGGACCAACCCTTGCTGTCCAGCGTCGAAGCCCAAGCTAAGCCCGGCTGGTTAGGAAGAGATTAATTGGTTAATGCGCTTCCTCCCGGGCCATCTGGGGAAAGATTGGCAAAGCATGGCAGGCGCTGCCGCTGGGCCTCGTCAGCACCGGCGGCGGTAGCGGAAGTACCAGACCTCATGACCCTGCGCGCGGGCCTTGGCCTCATAGCGGGTTTCGGGCCAGCCGCCGGGGCGCTTCTGGAAGTCCGCCGCCTTTTGCGCCAGCCACTCGAACCGGTCGGTGTGGCGGCGCATGACCATCAGCGCGTGGCGCAAGTAGATCGGGTGATCGGTGCCGAAGCGGAATTCGCCGCCGGGCTTCAGCTTGCGTGCGATCAGATCGACCGGGCCATCGTTCATCATCCGCCGCTTGGCGTGGCGCGCCTTGGGCCAGGGATCGGGGTGCAGCAGGTAGACGAACGAGAGCGCACCGTCCGGCACGCGCGCCAGCACTTCCAGCGCATCGCCGTGGTGGATGCGTACGTTGCGGATCGGCATGCTGGTGGCGCTGCCATCGCTGCCGCGCCCGCCATCGAGATGGACCAGCGCCTGCGCCACCCCGTTGAGAAAGGGCTCCGCGCCGATGAAGCCGTGATCTGGCAGCATGTCCGCACGGCCCGCCATGTGTTCGCCGCCGCCGAAGCCGATCTCGAAGTGCAGCGGGCAATCATGGCCGAACAGGACCTGCGCCGTGACGGGGCCTTCTTCCGGCACCGCGATCTGCGGCAACAGGGTATCTATCAGCGCCTGCTGCCCGGCGCGCAGCGGCTTGCCCTTGGCGCGGCCGTAGAGGCGGTTGATAGTGAGCGGATCGCCCGGCTTGTGTGCGGTCATGATGCGGCGCCTCTGGCAGCGCGATGCCAGCCGGTCAACGCCCCTAGAAGCCGCGCCGGATCCCGATAGTCCAGCGCCGCGGCGCGCCAGGTCCGAGGAAGCGCGGGGAAGAGGCGCCCGGCGCTTCGGCCAGCAGCACCGATCCGATCTCGCCGAACGTGCCGAACGTAGCATGGCGGCGGTCCAGCAGATTGCGCACTTCGCCGAACAGCACGACCTCGCGCAGCAGTTCTATCCCCGCGCGCAGGTCAACGAGGACATAGCCCGGCACCAGCGCCGCTCGGTTCGATTCGTCTCCGAGCAGCACCTGCCCGGAGCGGGCGGAGACTGTTCCGCCGACAGTGAAGCGCCGCCACGGTCCTACCTTCCCGGCATAGTCCAGATTGAGGTTCGCGCTGTGACGCGGCACCCCGGGGAGACGGTCGCCGGGCTGCACGAGGATTGCGCCAGCTTCCGCCGCCGGATTCCCGGGGCTTGCGATCCGTACCGGCGAACGATTGGTGGCATCGGTGAACGCATATGTTGCCGCCACTCGCAGGCCGCCGCGCTGCGCGGTCAGCGAGAGCTCGATGCCCTGCCGCCGCGCATCGCCAAGGTTCTGGAAATAGGCGCGCCCGCGCACGCCCGAAGCGACACGGCGGATCTCGTCACGGCTGTCAGCGCGGTAGGCCGAGGCCAGCCATTCGATCCGCCAGCCGCCAGCGGTACCCTTGCCCGATGCACCCAGCTCCCACGTGTGCGCCACGACCTGGCGCAGCGGCGGATCGGCGACGAAGAAGTTGGCAAGGCTGCAGGGCGCTTCGGGATCGGCGCAGGACAGTTCCGCGGGCGTCGGCGCGCGGTTGGTCTCGGCATAACCGGCGCGCAGCGAGAGGCCGGGAACCGCATCCCAATCGAGCTCCAGCCCGGGGTTGAGCCGGCCGAAATGGTGCTGCCCATTGAGTGCGGTCCCGATCTGATCGTCGAGCCGGATTGCCGCGTAGTTGTAGCGCAGCCCCGCTTCTAGATGCAGGTTCGGCCCCAGCGGCAGCGTCTCCGCCACGAAGAACCCGGCGTAGAGATTGCGCGCGATCACCGAGACCGGGGCGATGGCGTTGTCATCTTGCGCGATCACCGGACCAACCGATTGCACGCCGCGCGTATCGTCCAATGTGCCAAGCTCGGTCGTGGCCCCAAATGCGCTGCGGCCATAGTCGAGGCTCGTGCCGATCGTGAACACGTTGCTGCCGCCCAGCAATGGCCGCCGATCGGTGATCTGGGCCAGCAGACCGAACGCGCGTGAGGACAGCGCACCGTGGTTGAACACGGCATAGGTCGGGTCGCCCGCCAACGCACGGATGGGACGGCCCTGCCGGTCGGTGAGGACTTCGGCTTCTTCCTCTCCCTCGTTTTCGGTTTCGAGGCAAAGGAGCCCGGTATCATCCTCGCAAGGTTCGATATCGGCTGCATCGCCATTGAGCAGGCGGCTCTTCAGCCACTGCGCGTAGAATGCCGCCTGCAACCGCGTGGTCGGCGAAAGATCAGCCCACGGGTGGAGGCTCAGGCGAGCAAAGCGGTTCTCGGTGCGATCCGGATGCGTGAACACCGCGCTGCGGCGGACGGCGAGCAACTCCTCCGGCGCCGCGCCATTGCCACTGAGGCCGGTGCTGGCGAGGACGAGCTTGGCATGGAGCCCGGCAGCGACGCCATCATAGCCCAGATCGGCATAGCCGCTGGCGAGCCGCGAAGTGCTGTAGTCGCGCCAGCCGTCCTCGCCGCGGAGTTGCACCGCCGCATAGGCGCTCCAGCGCCCTGCTGCGCCGCCGGCGGCAAGGCTCACATCGTGCGCGCCGTAAGCACCGAGCGAGGCATTGGCACTGAGGCCGGGTTCGCTGCGGCCCGTAGCAGTCTCCAGCACAAGCGCTCCGCCCAGCGCGTTGAGGCCATAGACCGGGCTCGAATCGACGAGCTCGACCGTCCGAAGCGCGACATCGGGCACCAGATCGAGCGATATCGTATCGCCGAAGGGCAGATTGAACCGCGCGCCGTCGAGATAGGCGGCAAGGCCCTGCGACTGCCCTTGCGCGCCCGATGCGGTCTGCCCGCGATAGACCAGCGCCGGCTGCCACGGATTGCCCTGTGCATCCTGCAGGGTCACGCCCGGCAATTGGCGGGTCAGCGCACCTATCAGGTCCGGCCGCCCGCCGCGGGCGATGTCCCCGCGCGAGAGGCCGAGCGCGTCGTCGCTGTCCACTCCGGCGCCCGGCGCAGTGACGATAATGGACTGATCGATCTCCTGCGCCCGCGCACTGCAGGCCACGCACGCCAGCATGGTCGCAACGGCACTGGTGAGCTGTCCCCTCATCGGGTGCCCGGTATGCAAACCTGGCGTGCCAGACAAGAAAATTGGGATGGACGCCCGGCAGCCCATATGGTCACTGAGGGACCATGTCGGCGATGGAACGCTTGTCGGGTACACCTTCCCGTGAAGCCAGCGCGCTTGCGGACGCCTTGAACGTGCGCGAGCTGGAAGTGCTGCGGCTGCTCGCCGAGGGGCACACGATCAAATCGATTGCCGCACAGCTTGACCGGACCGAAGCCTCGATCAACGAACGGCTGCGCGATGCGCGGCGCAAGACCGGCGTAGGCAGCAGCCGCGAACTCGCCCGTCAGCTGGGAGCCCAGAAAAACTGGGACAAGAATCCTGATCTGGCAATGACATCGCCTTCGTCCGAGGCACCGGTCCAGCCCGCAAGCCGTGGGCTGACAGGACCGAAAGGAACGATTGCCATGCTGATCGCCATGCCTCTCATCGCCGCTGGATCGCTGCTGATGGCGGCCGACGCCCCCTACAACGCAGCTCGCCCGCAAAGCGCCGTGGCCGCAGCGCAAGGATCGCCGCTGGTCGGCCGCTGGGCGCTGGATGTGGCCGCTGTACCCGCCGAAGAACGTCCCCGCGCCGTCACCATCAGCTTCAGCGTCGCACCCGATCGGCGCTGGACCACCCTGGTCGAGATCGTCAATGCCGATGGCGGAACGCTTCACGCGGAATCGACCGCAGCGCTTGATGCCGCTCCCGTGCCGACCGCCGGCAACATGGGCTTCATCGACAGCGCGTCGCTGCGCCAGCCCGCTCCGGGCACGCTGGTGATGACGCTCGGCAAGGACGGCGCGCCCGTTTCTACGCGGGTCTATACCGTCTCGCGCGATCGCAAGTCGATGACCGAGACGATCATCTGGGCGGGCAGCACGATGCCCAAGCTCGAGACCAACACCTTCCACCGCATCGGCTGATCCCCAAACGCAAGCGGCCCGCCATTGCTGACGGGCCGCTGCGCACGGAGGTCGAGGCCGGGGGGCAGGAGGCCGGATCAGGCCGCTTCGACGTCCAGCTTGTCGTCCGGATCGCGCAGCACATAGCCGCGGCCCCAGACCGTCTCGATATAGTTCTCGCCATCGCAGGCATGGGCAAGCTTCTTGCGCAGCTTGCAGATGAACACGTCGATGATCTTGAGTTCGGGTTCGTCCATCCCGCCGTAGAGGTGGTTCAGGAACATTTCCTTGGTCAGCGTGGTGCCCTTGCGCAGCGAAAGCAGCTCGAGCATCGCATATTCCTTGCCCGTCAGATGGACACGGGCGCTGTCGACCTCGACCGTCTTGGCATCGAGATTGACCGAAAGCTTGCCGGTGCGGATGACCGACTGCGAGTGACCCTTCGAGCGGCGCACCACGGCGTGGATGCGGGCGATCAGCTCTTCGCGGTGGAACGGCTTGGTCACGTAGTCGTCGGCGCCGAAGCCGAACGAGCGGACCTTCGAGTCCATCTCGGCAATGCCCGAGAGGATGAGTACCGGCGTCTGCACCTTGGCGACGCGCAGCTTCTTGAGCACGTCGTACCCGTGCATGTCGGGCAAGTTCAGGTCGAGCAGGATGATGTCGTAATCATAGAGCTTGCCGAGATCGAGGCCTTCTTCCCCGAGATCGGTTGCATAGACATTGAAGCCTTCGGTGGTGAGCATAAGCTCAATCGCCTTGGCCGTGGTCGGCTCGTCCTCGATCAGCAGCACGCGCATTGGATAGCCCCTTGTTGCCATTCCCCGATGGCTTGAGCCCCACATCCGGGGCCTTCGCCGTCATTAACCATATGACCAATGAACATGAAAGGTTAATTTATCGTAAGCGAACGGCCCGGTACCCCTCGCATATCACTTATCTGGAATTTGTGCCCAGAATGGCAATTTCCCATTTCCATCCAACAGTTAAGAACCCTTATCTGGGATAACCTCGATGTCCGGGCGCGTATCACGAGGCGAAACCTTTTTTAAGAACTCCCGGTTTATCCGCCCGGTCCGGCGCCGGGAACACCGATCGCACCGGCCGCTTCGCGCAACTTGCGGGTCCCCGCGAGATCGTTGCGGAAGGCCGCAAGCCCGCCTTCGAGTGCCTTCGCCGCCTTGGCCGGCTCACCCAGTTGCATGCGGCTGCGCATCAGCATGATCCAGCCATCGGCATTGCCCGGGTTCTTCGCGAGCTTGGCTTCGAGCCCATCGACCATGCCGCGGATCATCGCTTCCTGCTGCCCCTTGGGCAGCGCCGAAGCAGCCTGTATCTCTGCCGAAGACGGCCCGGGGATCGCCCCGGAGGCGACTGCTGCGCCGTTGGTGGCCATTCCGCTGGCGGGCGGCGCGAACTGCGCGGCGGCAAGGCGCTCCTCGTAGGGGATCTTGTAGCGGTCCCCCACGCTCTTGATCACCGCGCGGATGTCTTCGGCATAGGGCGCATCCGACGGGGTATCCTTGAGCAGCGCGAACCACGCATCGATCGCCTTGCGGTGCTGGCCCGCCAGATCCATCGCCACAGCGCGGAAATACCGCGCCCGCGCATCCTTGGGATCGAGCTTCAGCGCCTTCCTGAACGCCGCCTGTGCGTCTGCCGGAATCCTGCCTTCGCTCTTGCTCGCCAGCACGAGCGACTCGCCGAGGAAGGAGTACGTCTCGGCGTGGGTGTCATCGAGCTTGGTCGCTTCCTTCAACGCGGTCGCCGCTTCGGCGTAGCGCTCGGTCTGGAAGTAGGACCAGCCGAGCATGCGCCAGCCCTCCGCATCGTCGGGCTTGGCCTTGAGCCGTGCCTCCAGGCGAGTGATCACATCATCGACCGAAGGCGCCTGACTTTCGGTGGGCGCAGGTGGCTGGGCGATGATCTCGGCATCGCGCTGCCCGCGCCAGACCGCGACACCACCGGCACTGAGCGCGACAACCGCCGCGAGCACAAGCACGATGCGCCCGCCACGACCGGACGGTTTGCTGGTTGAAGCGGCAGACGAGGAGGCAGGATCTGGGGTCGGCTTGGATTCGGCCTCGGTCATCACATGCTCCCTTGTGCGCCGGTTCAGGCGCGTCCCCATATTGTCGGGCATATCCCCAGCCCCCCGCACCATGCAAGCGGCGGCGCAGCGGATTGCCTCGCGCCGGATCGGAACAGATTGGCGTACCAGCCCGGCTAAATTGCGGCTGGCAAAGCACGGTGCATCGGCTAAACTCCAATGCAAACAGGGGCGCAAATCGGAAAACAGGGCACAGGGCCAGCCAACAGGGGTCCGTGTCAGGCAGCGCGGGGGGCGTGCACCGGTGAGCGAAGTCCATAAGGTTGCAATCATCGGATCAGGCCCCGCTGGCATGAGTGCGGCGAGCCGCGCGGCGCAGCTCGGCCTTGCGCATGTCCTGCTCGAAAAGACCGACCACCTTTCCGACACGATCTACAAGTACCAGAAGGGCAAGCACGTGATGGCAACGCCGTCCCAACTCGTGCTGCGCTCCGATCAGGAATTCGATGCCGGCAAGCGCGAGGACATCCTGGGCCGCTGGAACAAGCGGACCGAGGAACTCGGCGTCAATGTGAAGTACAACGCCGAAGTCAAATCGATCAAAGGCACAGGCCCCGCCATCGAAGGCTCGATCCAGAAGATTGTCACCCGCGCGCGCGACGGATCGACCACCACAACCGAACTGCAGCGCCACGCCCCGCCCTATGCGATCACCTTGACGAACGGCGAAGTGGTGATGGCCGATTCGGTCGTGCTCGCCATCGGCACGCAGGGCAACCCCAACCTGATGCGCTGCCCGGGCGCGGACCTGCCGCACGTGACCTATCAGCTCGACGATCCCTATGCGGTGCTGGACGAGCACATTGTCGTGGTCGGCACCGGCGACGCGGGGATCGAAAACGCGCGCGGGCTTGCCGAAGATTCGGCGCAGGGCAATGTCGTCACCATTCTCAACCGCTCGCCTAAATCGGCAAACGTGCGCGAAAGTTTTGCCACGGCCAAGGAGCCCAATGCCAAGGCGCTGGTCGAGGATGACGCGGCGGGCAAGCTCACCATCCGCTACGAGACCGAGACCAAGGCCATCGAGCCGGGCTGGATCACGCTCAACACGCGAGACGGCGAGGAGCGCATCCGCTGCGACCGCATCATCGCGCGCATCGGCTCGGCCCCGCCGCGCGGCTTCGTCGAGGGCTGCGGGATCGAGTTTGCGAGCAATGATCGGCTCGCTTTCCCCACGCTTTCGCCGCAGTTCGAATCGACCGCGCCCGGCATCTTCGTGATCGGCGCGCTGGCTGGCTATCCGCTGATCAAGCACTGCATGAACCAGGGCTACGACGTCATCGAGTTCATCAACGGCAACGCGGACCTCAAGCCGGCGGACGAGCCGCTGCTCGAAGCCAAGTTCGCCAGCCTGCCCGGCAAGCGCAGCGTGGCTGAATGGCTGGAACTGCTGCGCACCAATATCGCCATCCTGAACGGCATGACCACGCTGCAGCTCCGCGAGTTCATGCTCGATTCGGATGCCCGCTTCTACAAGGCGGGCGATACGATCTTCGAGAAGAACGATCCCGGCTCCTCGCTCTTTGCCATTGCCGATGGATCGGTGAACGTGCGGATCGATGCCAATGATCCAAGCAAGGTCGTGCCGATCCAGAAGGGCTCGATCTTCGGTGAAGTCGGCCTCATTTCCGGGCGGCGGCGCGGCGCGACGGTGGTTGCAGCGAGCGACTGTATCTGCGTCGAGATCAGCCGCAACGCCGCGCTCAAGCTGCAGAGCCAGGTACCGAGCGCCCGGCGGACGCTCGAGCGCATTTCGACCGAACGGCAACTGCTGCAGATGTTCGGCTCCGGTCTCACGCCGGACGACGTGCGCGAAGTCGTCGATACCGCCAAGATCATGGGCGTACGCGCGGGCGAGGCGATCATCACCGAAGGCGCCGACGACAAGGACATTTACGTCATCCGCGTCGGCTCGATCATCGTCGAGAAAGTCGTCGGCGGGAAGCCGGTGTTCCTCTCCTACCTTCCGGCGGGTTCCTATGTCGGCGAGATGGCGCTGATCGATGGCGGGCAGCGCACCGCCACCGTGCGTGCGGCGATCAAGAGCGAAGTGATCAAGATCGACGGCGAGGCGTTCGCGCGGGTGCTTGCGGCCAAGCCGGCGCTGCTGGAGCGTGCGCGCAAGGACATGGAAGCGCGGCGCGCGACCAATGCTTTCGTCGAATCGAAGAAGGACGGTTTCTCCGGCGTCGTCGATCTCTATTCGGAGCAGGCCAAGTTCCTCGTCAGCCAGGGCCTCGGTGAGGCGACCGACGTTCTCCTCATCGATGAACGGCTCTGCGTCGGCTGCGACAACTGCGAGAAGGCCTGCGCCGACAGCCACGATGGCCTTTCCCGGCTTGACCGCGAGGCAGGCAAGAGCTTCGCGCATCTCCACGTGCCGACGTCATGCCGCCACTGCGAGCATCCGCATTGCATGGCCGATTGCCCGCCCAACGCGATCCACCGCGGGGCGGACGGCGAGGTCTTCATCAACGACACCTGCATCGGCTGCGGCAACTGCCAGCGCAATTGCCCCTATGGCGTGATCCGCATGGACAAGGTGCCGCCGAAGAAACCCTCGCTCCTCTCATGGCTGTTCTTCGGCAGCGGGCCGGGGCCGGGCGAGCCGCCGTACAAATGGTCGAAGAAGAACACCAAATACACCGGCGACCCGGCCATCGACGAAGCGCTCGACCGCAAGAAGGCGATCAAGTGCGACATGTGCGCCGGCATCGAAGGCGGCCCGAGCTGCGTGCGCGCCTGCCCGACGGGGGCCGCGATCCGCGTCTCGCCCGACGAGTTCCTGACCGTCGCCCGCCTTGAAAACGAAGGGGCCTGAGCCATGGCAAGCACCCCGGCCCCCACCTCCCGCCGCCGCACCGGCGCCACGCGCGAGCGGCAGAGCACGCACGAGGGCTTCCTCGTCCACAAGAGCGGC
Organism: Novosphingobium sp. AAP93; assembly: GCF_001296055.1. Lineage (NCBI taxonomy): Bacteria > Pseudomonadati > Pseudomonadota > Alphaproteobacteria > Sphingomonadales > Sphingomonadaceae > Novosphingobium > Novosphingobium sp. AAP93. The sequence goes on along the minus strand of NZ_LJHZ01000029.1, from coordinate 52,847 downwards.
AGGTGGATCAAGATATCCGCCGCGCTCGCCGCTGCGCTGATCCTGCTCTACATTTTCGTGCCGCTGCCGCCGCACCACTTCGGCTCGAGCTGGCTGGGCTACACGCTCGGCACCGTGGGCGCGCTGCTCATCCTGTGGCTGACCGCACTCGGCATGCGCAAGCGCGCGATCACGCCGGGGCGCTGGTCGCTGAAGGCATGGACCTCCGCCCACGTCTGGCTCGGCGTGCTGCTGATCGTGATCGGCACCCTCCATTCGGGCTTCGCCTTCGGTTGGAACGTCCACACGCTGGCTTGGGCGTTGATGATGATCGTGATCGTCTCGGGCATCTTCGGGGTGACGGCCTATGCCACCCTGCCCCGCGCACTCTCCGCCAACCGCTATGATGCGGAAGGCGCGATCACCGAGAAGCAGATGGTCGAAGCGCTGCGCTCGCTCGACCGACAGCTCCATGACGCCGCCCAGCCGCTCGACCGGGAGTGCGCCATCCTCGTCGACCACAGCCTTGAGCAGGACCCGTTCACCGGCTCGATCATCAACCGGCTGACCGGGCGCTACCCCGGTGACGCAACGCGCGAGGCGGCGAGCGAACTCCGCCGTCTGCGGGCGCATCGGCCGCGCGTGGCCGATGATCCGCTCGACAAGGTGGACGCGCTGCTTACCCGCAAGGAAGCCATGTTGGCGCGCCTCAGGCGGCATCTCAGGATCAAGGGCTGGCTGCAAGCCTGGCTCTACGTCCACGTCCCCATGACCTTCGCGCTGATCGCCGCGCTCTCCGCGCATATCGTCAGCGTCTTCTTCTACTGGTGAGCGCGCCCATGAGCTATGTCGTCCGCCAGATTGCGCTCAAGTCCAGCGGGGAGGAGATCGTCCGGCGCGCGGTCGTCGAGGAACCCGTTCTCGTCATCGGCCGCGACGGGTCTTCTGGCATTCACCTGCCCGACCTTGCCGTCGATCCCCGCCATGCCCGGATCCACGCGATCGATGCCGATACGCTGCTGATCGAATCGATCGGCGCGCAACCCTTTACGGTCAATGGCCGCTCGACCACGTCGAGCGAACTCGAAGTCGCCACAGGTGCCGAGCTTGCCTTCGGCGGCCATCGCATCACGCTGGCGCGCGAAGCCGAGAGCGGCCTTCCGGCCTTCACCGTGCGCCGCGTGGAAGCCGTCTCGGAAAGCGCCGAGGCCATCGACATCGGCAGCGCCTATACGCTGCAGAAGCTGCTCCCCGGCAAGCGCCTGTCCGCATGGGGCTTTGCCGCGCTGATGCTGCTGGCGTTCCTTGCGGTGCCGATCTGGTCGTGGGCGACCTACCAGCCGCTTGCGCTGCACAAGGATGCGCGTCGGCCGGCGGGCATTCATGGCGACCTGGCGTGGTCCTCGGGCAACCTCAGCCTCGCCCACAAGAACCTCGGCGGCGATTGCCAAGCCTGCCATGTAAAGCCCTTCGTGGCGGTGCGCGACAATGCCTGCATGACCTGCCACACGCAGGATGCCCACCAGCACATCGCCGATGGCGCCCGGCTTTTGAAGGCGCGCGGCGAGCCGACCGGATTCGCCGGATTCCAGCGCACGGTCGCGAGCGCCTTCAACAAGCCCGCCGGAAGGTGTGTCGATTGTCACACCGAGCACGAGGGTGCGGGTGCTATGCCTGCCACGCAGCAGCAATTCTGCACCACCTGCCACGATGGACTGAAAACGCGCTTGCCCGACACGAAGATCGCCGATGCCGCCGATTTCGGAACGGCCCATCCCCAGTTCCGGCCCATGCTCGTGGCCGGGATCGGCGGGGACGGCAAACCCATGTTCCAGCGCGCCGTGTGGCAGCAGGGCATGAAGGAAAACACCGGGCTCAAGTTCACCCACGCCCAACACCTCTCCAGAACCAACGGCATCGCGCAGATGGTGCGCCGCCGCCCGGGCGAGTTTGCCGCCAATGATGGGCTGGGCTGCAAGGACTGCCACCAGACCGACAGCGGCGGCGCGCGGTTCAAGCCGGTGGAGATGGAGAAGGCCTGCCAGTCATGCCACGCGCTGACCTTCGACGAGATCGGCGGCACTTTCCGCACTTTGCGCCATGGCCAGCCCGAACAGGTGGTCGCCGATCTGCGCGCGGCGTTCCGGGGCGGCATGCCGCCGCGTCCGGCCAGCCTCGGCGGGCTGGCGCGGCGCATCCCGGGCGCAGCGTCGCAGCAATCGACGGCCGCAGACTATGCCCGCGCGGTGCACTTCTATCCGATGCAGGCGGACGAGGCCGTGCGCCAAGTCTTCAGCAAAGGCGGCATGTGTTATGACTGCCATACGATCGGACGCGGCGGCAGCGCGGCGACCGCAGGCTTTACCGTGCAGAAAGTCGCGCAGAACGGGCGCTATTACAACAAGGGCTGGTTCGACCATAAGGATCACAACAAGTCCGAATGCGTGACCTGCCACGTCAAGGCAAACAGCTCGAACGATGCCGATGCCGTGCTGATACCCGGCATCGACGGCCAAGGCGGCTGCCGCTCGTGCCATGTCGGCGAAGGGGGGGCGAAACTTGCCTCCACAGCGGTCAAGGAACCGGTCGCGTCCGGCTGCGCGATGTGCCACGAATACCACATGGACAACGGCGCACCGTGGAAGCCGGCCGACAAGCGCAAGGGACCTGCGCTGCTCACCGCAGCCTGGGATCGCTCTCGCCATCCGCCGATGCTGCGATAGACGCCCTGGGGACCGCCGGATGCTGATAGCGCAGATTACCGATATCCACCTCGGCTTCGAGCCCGACAGCCCCGGCGAGTTCAACCGCCAGAGGCTTGACCGCGTGGTGGCGGAATTGCGCAGCATGGTTCCGCAGCCCGACATGCTGCTCGCGACCGGCGACCTCATCGACCGCGGGGACCGCGACAGCTACGAGCGGCTGCGCGAAGCACTCTCCGGCCTGCCCTTCCCGGTCTACTACGCGCTCGGCAATCACGACGAGCGCGCCAATTTTGCCGCAGTCTTTCCCGAGGCGGCGTTCGACGGCGGCTTCCTGCACTATGCCATCGAGACGCCGTCGCTGCGGCTGCTTGTGCTCGATACGCTTGAGGAAGGCCGCCACGGCGGCGCGTTCTGCGAAGCGCGCGCGGCGTGGCTCACTGCGCAGCTCGATGCCGAGCCGGAGCGCAAGACGCTGATCGTCCAGCACCACCCGCCCATCGAAGTCGGCATCGCGTGGATGAACACCGATCCCGCCGAGCCATGGGTCGCGCGGCTCGCGGCCTGCCTGCGCGGGCGGACCAACGTGATCGGCCTCGTCTGCGGTCACATCCACCGTGCAGTGACAGCGCATTGGGAAGGCCTTGTCGTCGCCACCTGCCCCTCGACCGCGCCGCAGATCGCGCTCGATCTCAGGCCCATCGATCCCGGCCTGCCCGATCAGCGCCCGCTGATCGTGGCCGATCCGCCAGCCTTTGCGCTGCACTGGTGGAACGGACGAGAGCTGGTCACGCACTGGCAAACGGCGGAGGAGCACCCGGTCCTCGCCCGCTTTGACGCCAATCTGCAGGACATGATCCAGCACATGCTGGCGGAGCGGCCCGGCTGACAGAAGGGTCTAGCGCACTCCGGCCAGCGTCTTCTGCCGCCGGCGCTGCACCGAACTGCCCAGCCCGATCGCCTCGCGGTACTTCGCCACCGTCCGCCGCGCCAGATCGAAGCCGCGCGCCTTGAGCAGATCGACGAGCGTATCGTCCGAGAGCACCGCCTTCGGGTCCTCGGCATCGATCAGCTGGCGGATCGCCGCCTTCACCGCTTCTGCCGAAACCGCGCCGTCACCATCCGCCGAGGCGACTCCCGAAGTGAAGAAGTACTTCAGCTCGAACGTGCCGCGTGCACAGTGCAGATACTTGTTCGAAGTGACGCGGCTGACAGTCGATTCATGCATCGAGATCGCCTCCGCCACAGTTCGCAAGGTCAGCGGCTTCAAGTGCGCGACGCCCAAGCGGAAGAAGCCCTCCTGCTGCTTCACGATCTCTGCCGCGACCTTCAGGATCGTCTTCTGCCGCTGGTCGAGCGCCTTCAGTAGCCAGTTGGCATCCGCGAGCCGCTCGCCCAGCCAGGCCTTGGCGTCCTTGCCCACACAGGCGTGGCGCATCTCGACATAGTAGCGCCGGTTGACCACGAGGCGCGGCAGGGTGGCCGGGTTGAGCGCGATGTCCCATCCCGGCGCGCCGTCATCGCCGACCACCGCCTGCACGAGGATATCGGGCACCACCGCCTCGGCCGGACCACTGCCGAAGCGCAGGCCGGGCTTCGGATCATAACTGCGCAGTTCACGCAGCATGTCGGCAAAGTCCTCGTCATCGACCTGGCATAGCCGCTTCAGCCGCGCGATTTCCCCGCGCGCGAGGAGGTCGAAATTGTCGATCAGGCGCGCCATGCAGGGGTCGTAGCGGTCGGCCTCGCGGGCCTGCAGCGCAATGCATTCGGACAAGTTGCGCGCGCCGACGCCGGTCGGATCGAGCGACTGAACCAAGGCGAGCGCCGACTGCATCGCAGCCTGCGGGAGGCCAAGCGCCTCGCCCGCTTCACCCAGCGTGGTTGTCAGGTAGCCCGCCTCGTCGATCTGATCGATCAGCCAGCGCGCGGCAAACAGCTGCACCGGATCCGAGGTCACCGCGCCGATCTGGGCATGAAGGTGCTCGGCCAGCGTCTCGCTTGCCCCGCCGCGCTCGTCGATATCGGGCGCCTCACCCCCGGCGCTGCTGGCCGAGCCGAAATCGCCCAAGCTGTCCGTGAAGTCGCTCCGCGTGCCATCTCCCGTGTCACGGTCCCGGTCGAGCGCGCTGGCGTCGATATCGAGCGGGCGATCATCCGCTGCACGACCTTCGCTGACCAATTGATCGACCGGGGAGGATTCGAGCGTGGTCCGGCGCAGGCTTTCCGGCTCGCCCTCGAACACGGCATCGATGCCGCTTTCCGGCGCGCCTTCGCCCAGTTCGAGCAGCGGATTCGAATCGAGCGCATCGCCGATGAAGGCCTCGATCTCGAGGTTCGACAGCGCCAGCAGCTTGATTGCCTGCTGGAGCTGCGGGGTCATGACGAGGGATTGGCTCTGGCGGAGGTCGAGCCGCGGACCCAGCGCCATGGTCCGCTATCCTCCCGTCTCTAGCAGCATCACGTCTTTAGGCATCACAGGGTGAAGCCTTCGCCGAGGTAGAGGCGGCGCACGTTGGGATCGGCGACCAGCGCTTCGGGACTGCCGGCGAACAGCACCTGCCCGCCATAGATGATGCAGGCGCGGTCCACGATATCGAGCGTCTCGCGCACGTTGTGGTCAGTGATCAGCACGCCGATGCCGCGATTCTTGAGATCGATAACGAGGTGGCGGATATCGCTGATCGAGAGCGGATCAATGCCCGCGAAAGGTTCGTCGAGCAGGATGATCGAGGGATTGGCCGCCAGCGCGCGCGCAATTTCGCAACGCCGCCGCTCACCGCCCGAAAGCGCCATCGCGGGCGAGGTGCGCAGCCGGGTAAGGCCGAATTCATCAAGCAGCCGGTCGAGCTCCGCCGCGCGGGTCGCCTTGTCGGGCTCGACCAGTTCGAGCACCGTCATGATGTTCTGCTCGACCGTCATGCCGCGGAAAATCGAGGTTTCCTGCGGCAGATAGCCGAGACCGAGGATCGCGCGGCGATACATCGGCAGGCGGGTGATATCGACGCCATCGAGCAGGATGCGGCCTGAATCCGGCCGGACGAGACCCATGATCGAATAGAAGCACGTCGTCTTGCCCGCGCCGTTGGGCCCCAGCAGCCCGAGCACTTCACCCTTGCCGACCGACAGCGAAATGTCGGTCAGCACGGCGCGCTTGTCGTAGCTCTTGGCGATCGAGACCACTTCGAGCCCGCCCTGTTCCAGAGCGGCATGGTTGGTCGCGGTGGCGGGCGTTTCGTCCATAATCGAGAAGGTCCATAGCCCGGTCTGCGGCGCGGGCAAAGCCTGTCTGCGCGCCTTTGGCAGGATTTATGCATGGCTGATCGCAGGATGCAGCGCGACACACCCCCGGTAATATTGCAGCGCTTGAAACATGGCCGAATGCGTGTTTTACTCGTGGTGGAGAGTGTGAAAACGGGGGCACCACCGATGCGCAAGGGTATTGCTGCGGGTCTGGGAAGCGAAGGCACGGCGATGCAGGGCCATGCACTCGATTGGCGCAAACGGATGAGCGACACCGTCGCCTACAGCCTGCTTGTCTATACCAGCCTCCAGATCTTCGTGACCTTGCGTACGCTTGAAGGCTCGAGCGGTTCGATGTTGCCCATGATGGCGCTGGTTGTGCTGGTCGCAGGCGTCATCCCGATGTTCCGCCACTTCGAGCGCCGCTGGGAGGCCCTAAGCGATAGCGAAGCGGCCGATCCGGCGCGCCGCAGCGATTTCCGCCGCGATCAGATGGCTACCTGGGCGGTCGCGATCGGCCTGCCGTTCCTGCTCGCGGCGGTGTTCCGGCTGCTCGTCACGCTGTTCTGATTGCCCGCCGCGCGGCGGCACCTATATGCGAGGCCTGACACTGATCTGCTGAAAGGCCCGTTTCCCGATGCTGTCCCCCCAAGAGGCCCAGGAGCGCTGCCACGCGCTGATCGAGCGCGCGCGCAAGGCCGGCGCTGAAGCGGGCGATGCCGTCTATATCGCCGATTCGTCCGAAGCTGTCTCGGTGCGCCTCGGCGCGCTGGAAGATGTCGAGCGTTCCGAGTCCGAACATATCGGCCTGCGCGTCTTCGTCGGCGGCGCCTCGGCTTCCATTGGATCGACAGACCTGGCAGACGGCGCGCTCGACGAACTGGCCAGCCGCGCGGTCGACATGGCGCGCGCCGCTCCTTCCGACAAGTTCGCCGGCCTTGCGCCGCAAGAGCTGCTGCTTCGCACTGCTCCGCCCGAACTCGATCTTGTCGATGAATACGAGCCCGATCCGCAGACGCTGCGGCGCTGGGCCGAGGAAGCCGAAGATGCTGCCCGCGCGGTTCCCGGCGTCACCAACAGCGAGGGCGGCAGCGCCAGCGCGGGACGGGGCGTGGTCGCGCTTGCCACCAGCCACGGCTTCAGCGGCGCCTATGCCGCAACCAGCCACGGCCGCTCGGCCAGCGTGCTCGCCGGAACCGACAGCGGCATGCAGCGCGACTATTCCTGGCGCAGCGCCCGCCACATCGCAGACCTGTTATCGCCCGCCGAAATCGGCCGCGAGGCGGGCGAGCGAACTGTCGCCCGCATCAATCCGGGCCGGGTCAAGAGCGGCACTTATCCGATCGTGTTCGATCCGCGCGTCGGCAGCTCGCTCGTCGGCCACCTGCTCGGTGCGATGTCGGGTTCGGCCATCGCCCGCCGCGCGAGCTTCCTGCTCGACAAGGACGGCGCGCAGATCTTCGCTGCCGCGATCACCATCAGCGAGGACCCGCTGCGCCAGCGCGGCCCCCGCTCGCGCCCGTTCGACGGCGAAGGGCTGCCGACAGGCGCACGCAATCTGGTCGAGGATGGCCGCCTCACCGGCTGGCTGATGGATTCCGCCGCGGCACGCCAGCTCGGTGCGACGCCCACCGGCCATGCCTCGCGCGGCGGATCAGGCGCACCGCATGTGACCGCGGGCAATCTCGTGCTGCAGCCGGGCACTGTCAGCCGCAGTGCGCTGCTGGGCGACATCAAGGACGGGATCTACGTGACCGAGCTGATCGGCCACGGCGTCAACGGCGTGACCGGCGACTACAGCCGCGGCGCCTCGGGCTTCCGCATCGTCAATGGCGAAATCGCCGCGCCGATTGCAGAGTTCACCGTGGCCGGGAACCTGATCGACATGTTCGCGCGGCTGGTCGCGGCGGACGACCTTGAAACCTGGCGCGGGATCGATGTGCCCACGCTCATGATCGACGGCCTCAGCGTCGCGGGTGATTGAGGGCGCAGCAGCGCCCTCAAAACCAGATTACTTGGCGGCCTTGGCCCGCTCGATCGCTTCGATCGTGATGCGCTTGGCATCTTCGGCGCCGCCCCACTTGCCGACGCGGACCCACTTTTCCTTTTCGAGGTCCTTGTAGTGGGTGAAGAAGTGCTCGATCTGCTGCAGCACGATCTCGGGCAGGTCGCTCTTTTCGGCGACGTCGCGGTAGTAGGGGAAGGTCTTGTCGTCGGGGACGCAGACCAGCTTTTCGTCGCCGCCGTGCTCGTCTTCAAGGTTGAGCACCGCGATCGGACGGGCGCGCACGACCGAGCCGGGGACGAACGGCGAGCGCGCGATCACCAGCGCATCGAGCGGATCGCCATCGGGCGAAAGCGTGTGCGGCACGAAGCCGTAGTTCGCCGGATAGCGCATCGGGGTATGCAGGATGCGGTCCACGAACAGCGCGCCAGAGGCCTTGTCGAACTCGTACTTCACCGGCTCGCCGCCCACGGGCACTTCGATGATCACGTTGAGCGTTTCAGGCGGATTCTCGCCGGTGGGGATCATGTCGATGCGCATGGGATGCTTTCGCTGGGCGCTGCGGCCGGTGGAACTTGCGCGCGTGCTCTAGCGCCGCGCTTTGTGCGCCGCAACATGAACGTGGGGCAAAATGGCTAGATTCCGCCGATCCCGTTGATCGTGAAGGCAATCACGCCGATGTTGAAAATGAACGCGGCGAAGGAATGCGCGGTGACGATCCGACGAATCGTGCGGGATGAAATTTCCACATCGGACGTCTGGAACGTCATCCCGAGGGTCAGCGAAAAGTAGGCGAAGTCGAAGTAATCGGGATGCCCGCTGCCGGGGAACTCCAGCCCCCCGGCATCCTCTCCCGGAACCGCCCCGGCACGATAATACTCGTGGGCGTAGTGCAGCGCATAGACCACATTGGCGAAGAGCCAGGTCAGCAGCAATGTGACGATCAGGCGGAGCAGCGCGCCCGGTTCGCCATGCTTTGCTGCAGGCAATTCGCCGGCAATGGCCGCCATGACCACCAGCGTGATCAGCGTGCTGACCGCGAGGACCACGGTCCGGTTGGCGTCGTTCTCCTCCGAATGACGCCGCATCGTCTCCTTCTTGCATTCTCGCAGCAGCGGGATCAGCGAAAGAAGGAAGCCGGTGACCGCGAAATCGAACCCGACGACCAGCGCATCGGCCAGATCGGCGTAGCCCGTCATCCAGCCGCGCGCGGCAAAACCGCCGATCAGCAGCCCCAAGAACAGCACGAAACGCGGCGGGGCAATGCGCTGGCCGAACCGCAGTGCGGCCTGCTGTTCTCCAGCATCGCCGCGCTTCCCCACCTTACTTCGCCGCTGCCTTCTTGGCCACCGCCGCGCGCGGTGCCAGCAGCTTGTCGAGCCCGGTCGGCGCGGTCCCCGGAGCGGCGCGCTCCAGCCACGGCCAGCGCAGGCCGTCGTGGTATTCGATGCGGATCGGACGAACCAGATCGTCGCGCTTAACGATCAGGTCGATCGGCATGTTGGTGCCCTTGGCGGCGGTGATCGCGGCCTTGATCGTCTCCTGATCGTAGGTCTTGCCGTTGACCGAGATGATCTGCATCCCCGTTACCAGCCCCGCCTTGAACGCCGGGCCATCCCAGCGGCTGCCGGTGATCTTGCCGTCGTTGTCGATGGCAAGGCCGATCGAATGGTTGAGCGAGATGTATTTCGCCGCCGCCATGCGTGCCTTGTCATAGGGGTTGGGCTCTTCCTTCCACGCCAGCTTGTAGCCGCCGCGCTCGATCCCGCCGAGCGGCGAGGGCTGGCCCGGGGTCTGGACGCGGGTCTTGATGAAGCCGGCCCAGTCGTAGGGATAAATCGTATTGAGCGTCTGGATCACGTCGGACAGCTCGTAAGTCAGCGAGCCCCAATCGCCGTCCCGCATGCCGAAGAAGGCCTTGGCGAAATCGTCCATGCCCTTCTTGCCGCCGGTGCCGTCGCGGATGATCGCCTCGGCCTCCAGCCAGATCAGCGCGCCTTCGGTGTAGTATTCCTCGTTCCGCGCGAGCGAGGAGAACGGCTTGGCCTTCCGGTTTGCCACGATCGGGTCGTGGGTGGTATCCTCGACCGAGCGCCATTCGCGCCCCGGATACTGGGTGAACGAGCCAGCATAGTTGGCGAACTGGCCGAGCACCTGCTCCTTGCTCTGGACGCCCGAACGCGCGGCGAGGACGAGGCCCCAGAACTGGTTCTGCCCTTCATAGACCCACAGCAGGTTGTCCTGCATCGGCACGCGGTAGTCCGGCGTCCACAGCTTGGCCGGGCGGCGGAACTTGCCATCCCACGAATGCGACAGCTCGTGCGGCACGACGTTGCGGTCCCAGTCGCCCGCCGCCCAATCGACAAGGGTGCGCGGCTCGTACTGGTTCTCGCTCGACCGGTGATGCTCCAGCCCGATGCCGCCCATGCGGTCGGTCAGCGCCAGCAGCAGGTCGTAGTGATCGAAGTGCTTCGAGCCGTAGGCCAGCAGCGCCTCGTCGACGAGGTTGCGGTAGGTCTGCAGGTTCTCGGGCGCGATCTTGAGGAGCTCCGGCTTGTCGGCCACGAGATCGAGGTAGACGCCTTTCCCGAGGTCATGCCGGTCCGCATAAAGTCCGGCGAAGATCGGCGAATCGACCAGCGTCTCGTAGTCGGTCTCGCTCCAGGTCACGACATTGCCGTTAGCCGACTTGCCATCGAGTGCGGTGAACACCTGCCAGTTCGCCGGGAACGTCACCGTGGGCTTCACCTTGATCTGCCGTACATAATGCCCGGCAGGATAGAGGCTCATCTTCTCCCACTGCAGGTTGAGCATCTCGCGCGTCATCGTGATGCGCCCCTCGCTTTCACGCAGCGGCGAGGTGTGGATGAACGTCGCGGTGATCTCGGACGCGCCAGCCGGTACATCGACGTGGAAGGCAAACACATCGACCGGATCGCGCGTCCAGCTCAGCAGCTGGCCGCCCGCGCGGAAGCGGATGTCGAGCAGTTCCGCGATCGTGCCCTTCGGTCCATGGTTGCCCGGCAGCCATTCGGGATGGAGCAGCGTGAGCCGTGTCGTGCCCTGTAGCACTGGGATCGTCTCGGTCACGCGGTAGGCGCCGGTGGTGGTATCGCTGGCATCGATCGCGAGCTGGATCGTGCCGGGCCAGGGCGTGTCCTGCGCGTCCGGGATGGTCTGTGCGATCGGCACCGCCATGGGCCGGCTGTTCGAGGACGGCTGGACCTGCGCGCAGATCGGGCTGGTGGTGGCAAGCAAGGCTGCGGCAAAAGTCAGCAGGGCGACAGGGCGCGTCGGGCGCTTCTTGGAAGTAATCATCGCCGCTTCATGGCGCGATCCCTTGCGGACTGCAACCGGCAGGCGCTCCGGCCTCTTTGCGCGCAAAGGTGCAGACCCTTTCCCCGCGCCGACATTCCCGCTAATCGCGCGGGCAATCATGAGCAGCGACAAGACCAAATCCGCACCAGCTACCCCGCAAGCCATCCGCGGGACGCAGGATATCTTCGGCCCCGATGCCGAGGCCTTCGCCTTCGTGGTGGAGACCTTCGAGCGTGTCCGTCGGCTCTACCGCTTCCGCCGTGCCGAAATGCCGGTGTTCGAAAAGACCGCCGTGTTCAGCCGCAGCCTGGGCGAGACGACCGATGTCGTTTCCAAGGAAATGTACAGCTTCGAGGACCGCGGCGGGGAATCGCTCACTCTGCGCCCGGAATTCACCGCCGGCATCGCGCGCGCCTATCTCACCAATGGCTGGCAGCAGCATGCGCCCTTGAAGCTGGCGACGCACGGCCCGCTGTTCCGCTATGAACGTCCGCAGAAGGGTCGCTACCGCCAGTTCCACCAGATCGACGCCGAAATCCTCGGCGCGGGCGAACCGCAGGCAGATGTCGAACTGCTGGTGATGGCCGACCAGATCCTGCGCGAACTGGGCATTGCCGACGGCGTGACGCTGCAGCTCAACACGCTGGGCGATGCCCCCAGCCGCGAGGCGTGGCGCGCAGCGCTGATCGACTACTTCCGCGCGGTGAAGGGCGACCTCAGCGAGGATTCGCAGGAACGCCTCGAGAAGAACCCGCTGCGCATCCTCGACAGCAAGGACCCACGCGACAAGGTTTTCACGGCGGATGCACCCAAGATCGACGCATACCTTTCGGACGAGGCGCAGGACTTCTTCGGCAAGGTAACGGCGGGGCTGGATGCCGCTGGCGTGGCCTGGACGCGCGCCCCAACGCTGGTGCGGGGGCTGGACTACTATCGCCACACCGCGTTCGAATTCGTCACCGACCGGCTTGGCGCGCAAGGCACCGTGCTCGGCGGCGGGCGCTATGACGGGCTGATCGAGGCGCTCGGCGGGCCCCACACCCCGGCGGTCGGCTGGGCCGCGGGGATCGAGCGGCTGGCGATGCTGGTGGGGGACAAGATTGAGTCGAAAGCCGAAGTGGCAATCGTTGTCGAGGATGGAGACCAATCCTTGGCAGCGATCAAAATCGCGCGCCTACTTCGCGCACATGGTATCTCCGTCGAGATCTACAACTCTGGTTCACCAAAGAAGCGCTTTGCGAAAGCGAGGAAAGACGAGCCCGACTACGTTTGCACTCTGAGTTCGGCGGTCAACAGCCCGGTCGGAACCTCTGTTGTGCGGTTTGTCCCCAGTGAGACCAAGCTTTTTTCCGATCTGCTCTCGCGGGTCGATGATGCAATGCGTTCAATGTTCGAGATCAGCAATCAGGACGGCATTGTCGCCTTTGAGTCGATCTTGATCGCCGAGAAGTCGTAAGCGACGGTGAGCGTCTCCGACACCCGCCTCGCTCAAATCGCATCCCGCTTCGCTGAACTCGAAGCGCGGCTGGCTTCGGGCACGCTTGAAGGCCCGGCGTTTGTCGCGGCGAGCCGAGACTACGCCGAACTGGAACCTGTCGCCCGCGCGGCCGCGCATGTCAGCGCGATGCGGAGCGAGCTCGCCGCGCTGTCCTCAAGCACCGACCCCGATCCGGAGATGCGGGCCCTCGCCGAAGAGGAAATCGCCCACCTCCGCGCCGAATTGCCCGTTGCCGAGCGCACGCTGGCCATCGCCATGCTGCCGCGCGACAGCGCCGACAGCCGCCCTGCGATGCTCGAAATCCGGGCCGGGACCGGGGGCGACGAGGCCGCCCTGTTCGCCGCCGATCTCTTCCGCATGTACGAGCGCTTCGCGGCCGAGCAGGGTTGGCGGGTCGAGATGGTCTCGGCCAACGCCAACGAGATCGGCGGCTTCAAGGAAGTCGTCGCCAACGTCGCCGGACAAGGCGTGTTCGCCAAGCTCAAGTACGAAAGCGGGGTCCACCGCGTGCAGCGTGTACCCGTTACCGAAAGCGGCGGGCGCATCCACACCAGCGCGGCGACCGTCGCGGTGCTGCCGGAGCCCGATGAAGTCGATGTCGCGATCGAGGACAAGGATCTCAAGATCGATATCTACCGCGCCTCGGGTGCGGGCGGGCAGCACGTCAACACCACCGACTCCGCCGTGCGCATCACGCACCTGCCCACCGGCCTTGTCGTGACTTGTCAGGACGAGCGCAGCCAGCACAAGAACAAGGCCAAGGCGATGCAGGTCTTGCGCGCGCGGCTCTACGAGAAGATGCGCGATGAGGCTCAGGGCGCCGAGGCCGAAGCGCGCAAGGCGATGGTCGGCTCGGGCGACCGCTCCGAACGCATCCGCACCTACAACTTCCCGCAAGGCCGCGTCACCGATCACCGCATCAACCTCACCCTGCACCGCCTGCCCGAGATTCTCGAAGGCCCCGGGCTTGGCGAACTGATCGATGCGCTCGCCGCCGAAGATCAGGTCAAGCGCCTCGCCGCGCTCGATGCCTGATATCCGCTCTGCGCTGCGTGAGGCCACCGAGCGGCTCTCGGCCACCAGCGACACGGCGCGGCTCGATGCCGAACTGTTGATGGCGCATGCGCTCGGCGTTTCGCGCACAGAACTGCTGCTGCGGCACCTCCATTCCGGACCTCCAGCAAGCTTCACGTCCATTCTGGACCGCCGCCTGAACCACGAACCGATCGCCTATATCCTTGGCTCGCAACCCTTTTATGGCCTCGATCTCGAAGTCGGCCCTGCCGTGCTGATCCCGCGCGGGGACAGCGAGATGGTGATCGAAGCGGCCAGACTTGCACGCGAAGGCCAGCCGACAAAGCGCATCCTCGATCTCGGCACCGGCTCCGGCGCGCTGCTGCTGGCCGCGCTGACGATCTGGCCTGAGGCGCAGGGGATAGGCCTCGAACGCTCCGGCGCGGCGCGGGAGGTGGCTGCCCGCAATGCCGAAACCAATGACCTCGCATCGCGCGCTCGCATCATCGCTGGCGACTGGACGCAAGGCGGGTGGGGTAGTGATCTCGGCCGGTTCGACCTGATCCTCGCCAACCCGCCCTACGTCGAAGAGGACGCCGAACTGGCGCCTTCCGTCCGCGCGCACGAGCCTGCCGAAGCGCTGTTCGCCGGACCCGATGGCCTCGACGACTACCGTCTGCTGATCCCGGCGATTCCGCACCTGCTCGCCCCCGGAGGCACCGCGATGTTCGAGATCGGGGCAAGGCAAGGCGATGCTGTTTCGGCGCTGGCCCGGGAGGCCGGGCTTGGCGCCAAAGTCCATCCGGACCTCGCAGGCAGGCCACGTGCAGTCGAAATGGCGTGAAACGGGCAAACATTTTGCTTGGCAAGGCGGCGCTGCGCCCCTAATCACATGCTTAGGCAGGGCGACGGATGAAGGCTTCCCGTCCCGGCTCACTCCACCATTTGCATCGATCGCCGGCAGGGCAGGCTGGCAACGCGCAGATGCTGGACACCGCGAATGGCAGCATTCGTGGTGGAGGATGCGCGGCAGCGGGGTCATGCAGTCCAGACCCAGGAGTTGCGCCACGTCAGGCCCACGTTGAAAAGAACGGGGTCAAGGTTGCACCAGAACAGGAAAGTGCCTCACTTGAACAACAATCGTGGGAACAACCGCCGGCGCGGTCGCGGGAACAACAACCGCCCGCAGGGTGGCGGCCAGCAGCTCAACCGCATCGACAGCCGCGCTCGGGGCAATGCGCCCCAGATGCTCGAAAAGTATCGCAAGCTGGCGCAGGACGCCCACCTCAACGGCGACCGTGTGCAGGCGGAGTACTACCTGCAGTTCGCGGACCACTATTTCCGCGTCATCGCCGACAGCCGCACCCGGATCGACGAGCAGCGCCAGCGCCCCAACGGCGAACGCTGGAGCGAGGCGGAAGGAGAAGACGACGGCACCGACTTCTCGATGGACAACGACTTCCCCGCCTTCGATCGCCCGCAAAGCCGCCGCGACGAGAACCGCGAGTCGCGTGATAACCAGCAGCGCGAAGCGCGCGACAACCGTGAGCCCCGTGACAATCGCGAGCCGCGCGAAAACCGCGATCAGCGCGAGTACCGCGAACCGCGTGAGCAGCGCGAAAACCGCGAGCCGCGCGAAAACCAGCGTCCGCGTTTCGAACCGGCGCCCGTAGCCGAAGGCATGGTCCGCGCAGACGAAGGCGAGCCGATCACCGATGCGGCTGACAATCCCTTCGTTCGCGAGAGCCGCTCGCAGCGTGGTCTGCGTCCGCGCAGCGACCGCCGCCCCCGGCGCGAGACCGAAGAAGCACCTGCCGCCGCGCTCGATCCGATGAGCCTGCCGCCCGCGATCGGCGTGCGTGCAGCCCCGGAACCCGAGCCGGCCGAGGAAGCGCCCGCGGCCGAAGCACCTCCTGCGGCAACGGAAGCACCTGCGCCCAAGCGTCGGGGCCGTCCGCGCAAGAACCCGCTGCCGGAAGCGGCGGAAGGCTGATCGCGGCCTTTCGCAGCGCCTGAGCGAGGCCGCGGCGTGCCGGTAACTACAAAGCGCTTCGCCCCGCTCGCGCTGATCGGCGCGGGCGCTCTGGCCGCGACGGGCTTCCAGCCGCTCGCGCTGTGGCCCTCCACGCTGGCGGCGCTGGCCTTCCTGATCCACCGGATCGAGCAGGCCGGTTCGGCTCGCCGCTCCGCGCTGGCGGGCTGGCTGTTCGGGCTCGGCTACTTCACGCTCGGCAACAACTGGATTGCCATGGCGTTCACTTATCAGGCAGCCATGCCCGCCTGGCTCGGCTGGATCGCGGTCGTGCTGCTGGCGATCTACCTTGCGATCTATCCGGCACTGGCCGCCTTCCTCGCCAAATGGCTGGCGAAGCGCTTCAAGGCGGCGCCGCTCCCGGCCTTTGCGGGATGCTGGATCATCGCCGAGTACCTGCGCGCCACGCTGTTCACCGGCTTTGCGTGGAACCCGCTCGCGATGGTGGCGCTGGGCGGGTTCGGACGGCCTGGCCTGGCCGCAATCGCGCCGTGGACCGGAACATATGCCTTGTCCGGCATCGTCATGCTGCTCGCCGGTGTCTGGCTGATGGCATGGCGGACAGCAAAGGCGGGCAAGCTCCACGTAGCCGCGATGACGGCGGCACTTCCCGCCGCGCTCATGATGCTGCCTTGGCACGGCAAGGGCGGCGAGGGGTATCTTGCCTATACCCTTGTCCAGCCCAACATCGGGCAGGACACGATCAACGATCCGAGCCAGTACGAAGGCCAGTTCCAAGGCATCGCGCGCCTTTCGCTCACGCCGAAGCCGGGATCGACCAGAATCGTGCTGTGGCCCGAAGGCGGGCTGCCCGACTATCTCCGGCCCGGCTATCCGCAGTTCTTCTACAATGCGACCACCTTCGGCGCAGATCCTGCGCTGGCCCGCGCACGGATCGGGCGGGTGATCGGCCCCGGCAGCCTGCTCCTGACCGGCGCAACCGATCTCGTGATGGAGCGAGGCGAGGTCACGGGTGCACGCAACGTCGTCACCGCGCTGGACGCAGGCGGCGCGATACGGGGCAGTTATGCCAAGGCACATCTGGTGCCCTACGGCGAATACCTGCCGATGCGCGCATGGCTCGCGCCGCTGGGTCTTTCGCGGCTGGTTTCGGGCAGCCTCGATTTTCTCCCCGGCCCGGGACCGCAGACGCTGGACATGGGAGTCCAAGGCAAGGCGGGCGTGCAGATCTGCTACGAGATCATCTTCTCCGGCGAAGTGGCCGACCGAGCGCACCGGCCGGACTACATCTTCAACCCCTCGAACGACGGCTGGTTCGGCGCCTGGGGCCCGCCGCAGCATCTGGCGCAGGCCCGCATGCGCGCGATCGAAGAAGGGCTCCCGGTCCTGCGCGCCACGACCACCGGCATCAGCGCCGTGATCGATGCCGACGGTGTGGTCCGCCAGTCCGTGCCGCGCCTCAGCGCGGGCCGGATCGATGGCATGGTGCCGCCGGCACACGCGCCGACACTGTTCGCGCGGCTCGGCAACCGGCTGGCGCTTGCGTGGGCGCTGTTGCTGATCGGGACTGCGCTCGTGGTTGCAAGGCGGCGCGGAGGACGCTAGGGAGGCCACATAAAGCTTTCTTTATATCATACAGGACGCCCCTCATGCGCACCGATTATCTGTTCACGTCCGAAAGCGTTTCCGAAGGCCACCCGGACAAGGTTGCCGACCAGATCAGCGACGGCATCGTGGACCTCTTCCTCTCCAAGGACCCCGAAGCGCGCATTGCCTGCGAGACGCTGACGACGACGCAGCTGGTGGTGCTGGCGGGCGAAATCCGCTGCAAGGGCGTCTACGAGGACGGCAAATGGGCGCCGGGCGCGCAGGAAGAGATCGAGAAGACCGTGCGCGAGACGGTCAAGCGCATCGGCTATGAGCAGGACGGCTTCCACTGGGAGAAGTTCGAGTTCATCAACCGCCTCCACGGCCAGTCCGCGCACATCGCGCAGGGCGTCGACGCGGCGGACAACAAGGACGAAGGCGCAGGCGACCAGGGCATCATGTTCGGCTACGCGACCGACGAGACGCCCGACCTGATGCCGGCGACGCTGTACTACAGCCACAAGATCCTCGAGCGCATGGCGGCTGACCGCCACTCCGGCGCGGCACCGTTCCTCGAGCCGGATGCCAAGAGCCAGGTCACGCTGCGCTACGAGGGCTCGCTCCCCGTCGCCGCGACGGCGGTCGTCGTCTCGACCCAGCATGCGCCGGGCTATGACGAAGGCGAGAAGGAAGCCGAACTCCACGCCTACGTGAAGCGCGTGGTCGCCGAGGTGATCCCGCCGGTGCTGCTGCGCGAGACCAAGTACTACATCAACCCGACCGGCTCGTTCGAGATCGGCGGTCCCGATGGCGACGCGGGCCTGACCGGCCGCAAGATCATCGTCGACACCTACGGCGGCGCGGCCCCGCACGGCGGCGGCGCGTTCTCGGGCAAGGACCCGACCAAGGTCGACCGTTCGGCGGCCTATATCACGCGCTACCTCGCCAAGAACGTGGTCGCCTCGGGCCTTGCGACGCGCTGCACGATCCAGATCGCCTATGCGATCGGCGTGTCCGAGCCGCTCTCGCTCTATGTCGACACGCATGACACCGGCACGGTGGGCGACGACAAGATCGAGGAAGCAATCAAGGCCATTGCTAAGCTCGGCGGCCTGACCCCGCGCGCGATCCGCACGCACCTGGGCCTCAACAAGCCGATCTACCAGCCGACCGCTGCTTACGGCCACTTCGGCCGCAAGGCAGACGGCGACTTCTTCCCGTGGGAGCGCCTCGATCTGGTCGACGATCTCAAGGCTGCGTTCGCCTGATCAAGGCCTGGCCGGCGGCGCGAATGTTGGAAGAAAAGCGACAAAAGCGACACCGTGTCGCTTTTCGAAATGCGCCTTAAACAGCTGATCCAAAAGCACGATTTCCGCACAAGGTGACACATGACACTTTGTGCGGAAAAGCGTGCATGGGCGAAACGACGATAGCAAAGAGCGGGAGGCCGAGGGCCGGACACGCTTGTGCCAGATTGCAGCCGTGTAGGAAAATGGAGTTCGGCGAGGCTGTTCGACCTGCACCTTGCACTCCATTCCAGAGCCCCATAGATTCGCTGCCATGGATCATATCAGCATCCTGACCCGCCACCGCGCCGCCGTGATCGCACTCGCGGCAAAGCGGCGCGCCGCAAATCCGCGCCTGTTCGGGTCGGTACTGCGAGGGCAAGCAACCGCGCGGAGCGATTTCGACATTCTTGTCGATCCTCTTCCCGGGGCAACGCTGTTCGACCTCGGCGGTCTTCAGGCGGATCTTGAAGACCTGCTCGGTGCGCCGGTGGACCTGCTGACACCCGAAGATATCGCCCCCGAATTTCGCGAGCAGGTCACCGCCGAGGCGCGCCCGATCTGATGGCGCTTTCTGCGCACGACCTGCTGAAACATATGCGCGAAGCCGCAGAGCAAGCTCTGACCTACACCGAGGGCATGGAGCATAACGACTTCCTCGTCGACAAGCGCACGCAGCAGGCGGTGATCCTGAACCTTGTGATCATTGGCGAGGCAGCAACCAAGCTGATGGATCAGCATGCCGAGCTTACGGACGCGCACAGTCACATCGAATGGCGCGCGATCCGGGGCATGCGGAACCGGATCGCGCATGGCTATTACGACATCAATCTGGACATTGTTTGGGAAACCTTGCGCAGCGCCCTGCCGGCACTTCTCGATCAGCTGAAAGGGTTGTCCGAGTAGCCGCCTACCCGAACATCCCCTTGCGCGGCCCGAGATAGCCGAACAGGTACGCGCCGACCTTGCGCATCTGGATTTCCTCCGCGCCTTCGGTGATGCGGTATCGGCGGTGGTGGCGGTAGATATGCTCGAACGGCTTGTGGCGCGAATAGCCGATGCCGCCGTGGACCTGCATCGCGCGGTCTGCCGCTTCGCAGACGAGGCGGTTCGCCCAGTAGTTGCACATCGAGACCTTGTCGGAGAGCTCGCGCTCGATGCGCTTGTGGCCGCCTTCTTCGGCTTCGAGACGGTCCATTTCCCACGCCGTCTTGCGGATGAGAAGGCGCAGCATCTCGCACTGGGTGGCGAGTTCGACCAGCGGGAACTGGATCGCCTGATTGCGCGCAAGTTCCTCGCCGAAGGGCTTGCGTTCCCGCGCATAACGCACCGCTTCCTCGACGCAGAACGTCGCGGCGCCGAGTGACGAGGCCGCCTGGCGGATGCGGTTCTGGTGGACGAAGCTCTGCGCGATGGCGAGGCCGCCGCCTTCCGGCCCGAGCATCGCGGATTCCGGCACCCAGACATTGGTGAGCGAAAGGCGCGGGTGGTCCGTCGGCATGTTGAAGGTCCACATGTATTCCTCGATCACCAGCCCCGGCGAGGGATTGGGCACGAGGAGACAGGTGATGCCGCGCGCGTCGCCCGGCTCGCCTGCGGTGCGCGCGAAGACCGCGCAGTGGCTGGCGACGTGCATGCCGGTGATCCACATCTTCTCGCCGTCGATGCGCCAGCCGGGGACGCCGTCGCGAGTCTCGCGCACCGCGCGGGTTTCCATGTGCGTCGCGTCCGAGCCGTGCCGCGCTTCGGTGAGGCCGAAGGAGACGCGGCGGGTACGCGCGAAGCCGCCGAGGATGAACTCCTCCTGCTGCTCGGGCGTGCCGAAGTGCTCGAACATGTTCACGAACGGGAAGTTCCCGACGATCGAATGCTCGTTCTGGAGATCGTTGTGGAGGCCGAGGCCCTTGGCCGCGAAATGCTCGCGGATCACTGCCATCCAGAGGTTCTTGCCATCCTTGCCGCCGTACTTCTTGGGCGCGGAGAAGCGCCAGTGGCCGGCGGCATCGGCGCGGCGGGTGGCCTCGATCAGGAGGGCTTCCCATTCGTGGCGCGGCAGGCCCTGATCCTCGAAATCGGTGCGCGCCCATTCGCGGCGGTGGTCGAAAAAGCGGATGTTGTCGTCCGCCTGCTCGAGCGGCTTGATCTCGGCCTCGATGAAGGTGTCGAGTTCGGCGAGGTAGTCGACAAGCTCCTGCGGCAGATCGAAGTTCATGGTGTGCTCTCCCAAATGCGGCGCGCTTCGTTGAGCGCAGGGTATTTCGGCATGTCGGCCGCCAGCGTATCGAGCACGCGGCGGCGCAGATCGGCGAGGAGGCCGGGCTGCGCCAGCGTGGTGCGGCCGGCCAGAATGGCCTCGCACAGCGCCTTGTCGTGGGGGTCCGGCCGACCAGCCAGTTCGCGGCGGACAATGCCGAGCGCGTTCTGCGCGACGGCGAGTTCGAAGCGCTCGCGCCCGGCGGCCATGTGCGGCTTCACGGTGGCGGCGAGCCATTCGGAAACAGCTGTGAGGATTTCGGCGGCGCTGGGCTCGCCTTCGCCAGCGGGCGGCGCGGATGAGGGCGGCGGCAGGGGCCGCGCGCGCTCCGTTTCGGGGGCTTCGGTTTCGAGCAGGAGCAGCAGATCGAGATCCTGCTCCGCCGCGCGCCGCGCCACCACGACGCGTTCGAGCGAGCGATCGGCCCCGCTGCGCCAGCCTTTGCCCATCGAGAGCGCGGAAAGCGCCCACCACACCGTGCGGTAGATCAGCCAGAAGCGGAAGCGGGCGGGTTCGAAGGCGGTGCCGCCCGCTGCTTCATAGGCGCGGGCGAGGTCTTCAATGGTGCCCAACCCGAAGCCGCGCTTGTCGAGCCGGCCGAAGCGCCAGACGGTCATGCAGCCGAACGCGAGGTCCTCGTGCGCATCGCCGAGGTGGGCGAGTTCCCAATCGAGCAGGGCCGACAGGTGCCCGCCATCGACCATGATGTTGCCGATGCGCAGATCGCCGTGGAGCACGCTGAGCGGTGCCGGTGGCGGCAGATTGGCGCGCAGCCAGGCGAGGCCGAGCGCGATGGCGGGGCGGTCGCCGCCTGCCTCGGCAAACTGCGCGGCAAGGCCTTCGACGCCGGCGGCCGGTTCGAGCACAGGCAGGAATGGCAGCGCGGCGGGATCGAGCGCGTGGACCTTGGCCATCGCAGCGGCGATTTCAGCGAGCAGCGCGGGCGGGGAGGACAGCGCGTTATCCGGATCGGGCGAGCCCGGCACGCAGCGCATGATGAAGCCGAGGCCGATATCATCCTGCGGTTCGAGTTCGGCGACCACTTCGGGGGCGGGAACACCGTTTGCCTGCGCGCAGCGGATCACCGCGGCTTCCCTGGCCATGTCGAGCGCGCGGCCCGCGACCCATTCGGCGGAGGGCGCCCGGCGCAGGACGAAGGCTTCCCCGCCGACCTCGAAGCGCCAGCTTTGCATGTTGGCACCGCCGGACAGGCGCAGCAGGTCCGTCACCGGGCCGAGACGACTGGCGCGCGCCATCACCCGCTGAAGGCCCTCGGCCAGGGCTTGCTGGGACTCCGCCGTCATCCGCTCCTCTTGCCCGCTTTGCACCGGGCTATTCGCTTTGCTGTTGCTCGCGCCACTATCATTAATCGCGCGGTTAATGTCTAGCACCCCATCTGCACGGCAAGACGGGCGGCAGGTACGACCACCTGCGGGAACAGTGCTTGCCGGGGAATCCCAATAGGTTAGGGTACTAATACATCCTAAAGGGATTGTCGGCTAAGGGGGATCATGGCTTCCGGCATCAAGATGATGGGCAAATGGGTCGCAGTTGCGCTTTGGTGCGCTGCGCCGCTTGCGCTTGTCTCGGCCCCTGCCGCAGCGCGCCCGGGGACCTCGCTTCAGAACGCGCGTGACGCGGCGATCGAGCAACAAGTCTCTGCAATCGTGGCGCAAGGACGCGGGCGCATCGGCGTCGCGGCGGTCGATCTCGATGGCGGCGGGCAGATCATGATCAACGGCGACATGCCGTTTCCGATGGCCAGCACGGCGAAGATCGCTGTGGCGGCCACCTATCTTTCCGGCGTGGAGCAGGGCCGCCTGCGGCTCGATCAGCAGTTCCCGATGATGGTGCCCGTCGCCGAAGCCGCAAGCTCGCGCGGCACGGTTGCTGCGGTGCGCCCCGGCATGGTGATGTCCGCGCAGAGCCTGATGGAGCTTTCCATCACGCGCAGCGACAACCATGCGACCGATGGACTGATTGCCGCTGTCGGCGGGATCGGTGCGGTGAACACCTGGCTCAACCGCATCGGCGTGACGGGCCAGCACCTCGATCACACGATGGCGACACTGGTGCGTGACGACGGGCGGGTCAATCCGGTGACGACGATCGACACCCGCACGAGCAGCACGCCGCGCGCGATGGTCCAGCTGCTCGCCGCGATCGACCGCGGCGGCGCGCTGAGCCCGGAAAGCCGGGCGGTGCTGCTCGATACGATGACCCGCACGAGCACCGGCAAGAACCGCATTCGCAGCGGCCTGCCCGAAGGCGTGGTGTTTGCGCACAAGACGGGGACGCTGGCGGGCGTGACCGACGATGTCGGCATCGTGCGCTTGCCCGATGGGCGGCACCTTGCCATCGCGATTTTCGTGACGGGGCCCGAGGGCCACACCGCCCACGCCGGGCTGATCGCGCAGATCGCCCGCGTGCTCTACGATGGCTACAGCCAGCCGCCGCTGCCGGCGAGCTTCGAGACGGCGCGCCGCTGATTTTCCAGTATGTCGGCAATTGCCCGCTGTGATGCGGAGCGCGGCCTAGCGTGCGCGCTGCATGCACAAAAGAGAACGGGCACAAAAGAGAAGGGGCGCAGCCACTGCAGTGGCCACGCCCCTCTATCTCTATCAAACCCTTGCGGGCTTGATTACATCTTCGCGGCTTCGCTCGAAGCGTCAGCAGCCGGAGCCGAAGCGTCTTCCGACGGAGCAGCCGAAGCGTCCATAGCGGCTTCAGTCGATTCCATGGCGGCTTCGGTGGCGGGGGCTTCAGGAGCCTTTTCCGAGCAACCGGCGAGAGCGAAGGCAGTGCCGGCGACAGCGGCGAGGAGGAGCTTGCGCATGCGTTACAATCCCTGGATTGAAGTGGACCGCGCCGGGCCCGCAGCCCGCCGCAAAGCCTACTCTGGCGGTAGACTTCTCGCCCCAATTAATCGGCAATTCACCTGCTTGCAAGTCTTAGGAGCAGCAATCCCGTCATAGAGCCGTTAATTTTCTGAAATATAACAATTTTTGCCACGCCTTGGCGGGGCAAGAGAGCGCATTCAGACCGCATGAATCACCCTGTCATCGCTGCAGCGCCGCAACATCGGGCGCTTCCGCTGACGGGGGCGAGGCGCTACCAGAGCGGACATGGACACCACCGCAGACGCCGCGCCGCCGCTCGATTCCGCCCAGCGCCACCTCTATCTGATCGACGGTTCGGCCTATATCTTCCGCGCCTACCACCGCCTGCCGCCGCTGACCAATCCGGCGGGCGTGCCGGTCGGCGCGGTCTATGGCTATACCACAATGCTGTGGAAACTGGCGGAGGACCTGCACAAGGCGGACGGACCGACGCACCTTGCGGTGATCCTCGACAAGGGTTCGATCACCTTCCGCAACGATCTCTATGACCAGTACAAGGCGAACCGCCCGCCGCCGCCCGAAGACCTCGTCCCGCAGTTCCCGCTCATCCGCGATGCGACGCGCGCGTTCAGCCTGGCCTGCATCGAGGAAGAGGGGCTGGAGGCAGACGACCTCATCGCATCCTACTCGCTGGCGGCGGCGGAGCGCGGGTGGAACGTGACTATCGTCTCGTCGGACAAGGACCTGATGCAGCTCGTCGGGCGGCCGCACGCAGGCGGCGGCTATATCGACATGCTCGATACGATGAAGAACCAGCGCATCGACTTGCCCGAGGTGATAGAGAAGTTCGGCGTCGAGCCCGAGCGCGTCGGCGATGTGCTGGCGCTGATGGGCGATGCGGTGGACAACGTGCCCGGCATTCGCGGCATCGGCCCCAAGACCGCGACCAAGCTGATCCAGGAACACGGCACGCTGGAAGGTGCGCTGGCCGCCGCACCGACGATGAAGCCCGGCAAGCTGCGCGACAGCCTGATCGAACAGGCCGACATGGCCCGCCTTTCGCGCCAGCTCGTCCAGCTGAAGGAGGATTGCCCGTTGCCGCTGCCGCTCGATGCCTTCGAGCTGACAGCGATCCCGCCCGATCCGCTGGCGGCGTTCCTGTCCGAGCACGGCTTTACCAGCCTGCTGCGCAAACTGGGCACCGCGCCGGTGGAAGCGCCTGCTGCGGGCGGCGCGCCATCCCCGAACCCGGCGGGCGCGGCGGAAACGCGGCAGAGCCTGCCGGACTGGCCCGCGATCGATCTGGCCGGCTACCGCTGCCTGCAGACGCTGGAAGACATCGCCGCATGGGTCGCGCGGGCAGAGGCGGCGCGGGTCGTGGCGGTCGACACCGAGACCAGCGCGCTCGATGCGATGCAGGCGGATCTTGTCGGCGTGAGCCTTGCGCTCGGGCCGGGCGATGCCTGCTACATCCCGCTCGGTCACCGGGGCAGCGACATGTTCGCTGAAGCACCAGTCCAAGCCCCGCGCGAGGCGGCGCTGGCGCTCCTGAAGCCGCTGCTCGAAAGCGATGCGGTGCTCAAGATCGGGCAGAACATCAAGTACGATCTGAACGTGCTGGCCCGCTACGGCATCATGGTCAGCCCCATCGACGACACGATGGTGATGAGCTTCTGCCTCGATGCCGGGCGCGGCGAGACCGGGATTGCCGGGCATGGCATGGATGAATTGTCTGCCCGCCACCTTGGCCACACGACCATGACCTTCAAGGACCTGTGCGGAACCGGCAAGAAGGCGATCTCGTTCGCCGAAGTGCCGCTGGCAGATGCGACGCGCTATGCGGCGGAGGACGCGGAAGTCACCTGGCGGCTCCACCGGCTTCTGGCGCCGCGTCTCGCAGAGGAAGGCGGCACGCGCATCTACGAGCGAGTCGACCGGCCGCTGGTGCCGGTGGTTGCGGGCATGGAGCGGCACGGCATCCGCGTCGACCGCGAGCGGCTGGCGGGGCTTTCATCGCAGTTTGCCGAGACGATCGCGGGCCTTGAAACCGTGATCCACGAGAAGGCCGGCCAGCCCTTCACCATTGGCAGCCCCAAGCAGTTGGGCGAAATCCTGTTCGACAAGCTGGGCTACAAAGGCGGGAAGAAGGGCAAGACCGGGCAATATTCAACCGACCAGTCGGTGCTCGAAGGCCTTGCTGCGCAGGGGGCGGAAGTGGCGACCCTGGTACTGGAGTGGCGCCAGCTGTCGAAGCTCAAGTCGACCTATACCGACGCGCTGCAGGCCGCGATCAATCCCGCCACCGGCCGCGTGCACACCAGCTACAGTCTGGTCGGCGCGCAGACGGGGCGGCTTTCCTCGAATGAGCCCAACCTGCAGAACATCCCGATCCGCACCGAGATCGGGCGCCAGATCCGCGACGCGTTCGTGGCCGAACCCGGCAATGTGCTGCTGGCGGCAGACTATAGCCAGATCGAGCTGCGGCTCGCAGCGCACATGGCCGATGTTCCGGCGCTCAAGGAAGCCTTCGCGGCAGGTCAGGACATCCACGCGCGCACCGCGCAGGAGCTGTTCGGCACGGTCGACCGCGACACGCGCGGACGGGCGAAGACGATCAACTTCGCGATCCTCTACGGCATCAGCCGCTGGGGCCTCGCCGGGCGGCTGGGCGTGACGGCGGATGAAGCGCAGGCGATGATCGACCGCTACTTCGAGCGGTTTCCCGGAATCCAGCGCTACATCCATGAGACGTTGGAAAGCGTCCGTGCGCGTGGCTATTCCGAGACGCTGTTCGGCCGCAAGACGTGGTTCCCGCGCATCAATTCGAAGAACCAGGCCGAGCGGCAGGGCAGCGAGCGCGCGGCGATCAACGCGCCGATCCAGGGCACCAGCGCGGATATCATCAAGCGCGCGATGGCGCGGATGAACCCGGCGCTGGCGGCGGCGGGATTGGGCCACGTGCGCATGCTGCTGCAGGTGCACGACGAACTGGTGTTCGAACTGCCCGAAGCCGATGTGGCGGCAGCGCGCGCGGTGATCGAAGCGGTAATGGCAGGTGCGGCGGAACCGGCGGTCAAGCTGACGGTGCCGCTGGGCGTGGAGATCGGCACCGGACCCAGCTGGGGCGCGGCGCACTAGAGCCTGTCCTGTTTAGGTGAAGGCATCGTCATCGCGTTAGGAAGCCTGCTGGCAAGGAACGGCGCGCAGTGCGGACTGGTAGCCCGTGCCAGCGACGTGACGCTGTCCAGCGGGCTTCCTGACGCGACCCCGAAGGGGCGGGCCGATTTTGGCCCAGCGCAGCGTTGATCGTCGGTCACTATGCATGAACATAGCTCCCTCCTCTCTCCTCGCGCTGGGCCAAAATCGGCTCCGTGCCGACGCCTCCACCTAAACAGGACAGGCTCTAGGCCGCGCTATTCCACCTTCACGAACGGCTTGATGTCCTTGGTGTGGAGCCAGAGCATCTGCTCGTTGGGCACCGAATTGGTGAGGGCATAGAGCCCCTCGGCTTCTTCGGCGCTGAGGCCCATTTCGCGGTAGTAATCGAGATAGGCCTTGTTGGGGCCTTCATCGGGCGCGAAGTCGTCGGGCTGGTGGCCTTGCTCGTCCTTCCACGCGTGGACGCCGAATTCGGCATCGGGCGCAGCGTGGCGGGTCTTGCCGGCGAGGAAGATCTCGAACCCGCCCGAGCGCACCGAGCCGCCTGAGGGCACGTCAGTGGCGATGCCATGGCGCCGGATCAGCCGCCCGAGCGTGAGGTTCGCGCCATCGTCGATTGTACCGGGGCAGTCGACGAGTTCGAGCATGCGAATGCCCGGATGGGCCTGCAGCATGGCGCGAAACAGAGTGGGCGACGTGTCGTCGATCTCGCCCACCAGCGCCGCGTGGGTCGTATCGACAACCGCAAAGGGGCCGAAGCGGGGCAGGCCCTCGATCGCCCGCGCGACGCGCTGGCTGCGCGGCTCCTCGGTGACCGTGCGGGTGGTGGTCACTTCGGTCCAGGTGGTGCCGTGCGAATCGACCCAGGTACGCGTCGCCGTCTGCTGCGCAGCGGCTGGTGCCGCGGCGGCCAGACTGAGCAGCAGGGCGCAAGTGAGTCGGAGCATGGTGCGCTCATAATCCGCTCATGCTTGCCGCTTTTCCAGCAAAACGCGGTAAATCGCGCTTAAGACCTTTTTGCCTCCGATTTGGCAAGACCCCGCGCCTTCCCCTATCGCGCGCTCCGACCCGACCTTAGGCTGCCGAACGGACTTGGGGGTTGGTATGGTCGCGCTGGTATCCACGGTTGCCTATCTGGGGCTCGAGGCGCGCGCGGTCGAAGTGCAGTGCCAGATCGCGCCGGGGCTGCCGACTTTCCGCGTCGTCGGCCTGCCCGACAAGGCGGTGGGTGAAAGCCGCGAGCGGGTGCATTCGGCGCTCGCCGCACTCGGGCTGGCGCTGCCGCCCAAGCGCATCACGGTGAACCTTTCCCCGGCGGACCTGCCCAAGGAAGGCTCGCACTATGACCTGCCCATTGCGCTGGCGCTGCTGGCGGCGATGGGCGTGGTCGATCTGGAAGCCGTCGCGGAGTTTGTCGCGGTGGGCGAACTCGCGCTCGATGGCCGGGTGATCGCGAGCCCCGGCGTGCTGCTGGCCGCGCTTCATGCGAGCGGGATCGAGAAAGGGCTGATCTGCCCGGCGGCGCAAGGCGCGGAAGCACGCTGGGCAAGCGGGGTGGAAGTGGTCGCGGCGCCCGATCTGATCAGCCTGCTCAACCACCTCAAGGGCACGATGCGCCTGCCGATTCCCGCACCGGGCGAAGTCGACGCGCCGGAGCGGCGGGCGGACCTCAGGCAAGTGAAAGGGCAGGAAACCGCCAAGCGTGCGCTGGAGATCGCGGCGGCGGGCGGGCACAATCTGCTGATGATCGGCCCTCCGGGTGCGGGCAAGTCGCTGATGGCCTCCTGCCTGCCGGGGATCCTGCCCGAACTGACGCCTTCGGAAGCGCTGGAAGCATCGCTGGTGGCCTCGGTCGCAGGTCTGCTGGAGGAAGGCCGGATCAGCCGCGCGAGGCCGTTCCGCGCACCCCACCATTCGGCTTCGATGGCGGCGCTGACGGGCGGCGGGCTGAAGGTGCGGCCCGGCGAAGTCAGCCTCGCGCATCTCGGCGTGCTGTTCCTCGACGAACTGCCCGAATTCCAGCGCGCGGTGCTCGATTCGCTGCGCCAGCCGCTGGAGACGGGCGAAGTCACCGTCGCACGCGCCAACGCGCATGTGACCTTTCCGGCGCGGGTGCAGCTGGTCGCGGCGATGAACCCGTGCCGCTGCGGGTACCTCGGCGATCCAGCGCTGGGCTGCAGCCGCGCGCCGCGCTGTGCGGGGGATTACCAGTCGAAGGTCTCGGGACCGCTGCTCGACCGGATCGACTTGCATGTCGAAGTCGATCCCGTGTCCGCCGCCGATCTGGCCCTGCCGCCCCCCGCCGAAGGATCGGACGCGGTCGCCGCGCGCGTGGCGGCAGCGCGGCGGGTGCAGACGGCAAGGCTCGAAGGCAGCGGGCGGCGCACCAATGCCGAGCTGGAAGGCGATCTGCTCGATCAGTACGCGACCCCGGACGAGCCGGGGCGCAAGCTTCTGGCACAGGCCGCGGAAGCGATGCGGCTATCCGCGCGCGGCTATACCCGCATGCTGCGCGTGGCGCGCACGATTGCGGACCTGGCAGGAGCGGAGACGGTGGGGCGGGTGCATATGGCGGAGGCGCTGAGCTATCGGCGGATTGCGCCGAGAAGCTAGCGTCCCGCCATCGCCTTGGCCTTCGCCAGATACGTCCGCCCGATGCGCAGCAGTTCGCCATCCGCGAGCTGCGCCGACCATACCCCCAGCCCATCGTGCTTCAGCCCAGCTATCCGATCCCGCCGCACGATGGTCGAGCGGTGGAGGCGGATGAAGCGTTCGGGGTCGAGGCGGTCTTCGAGGCGCTGGATGGTGTGGAGCAGGAGGTAGCTGCGGGCGCCCACATGAAGGCGCACGTAGTCGCGCTCGGCGTCGATGCGGTCGATGTCACCGGCGGCAACGCGGATCAGCTCGCTGCGGTGGGGGACCCAGAATTCCTCGATCCACGGGCTTTCTGCAGGCGCGGCTTCGGTGGGCGTAGTGGCAGTGTCGCGGCGGGCCAGCGCGCGCTCGACGGCGCGTTCGAGGCGGTCTTGCGCGACGGGCTTGAGGACGTAATCCACCGCGTCGCAATCGAAGGCTTCGACCGCGAAGTGATCGTGCGCGGTGACGAAGATGACGGCGGGACGCGGGGACAGGCGGGCAAGGCCGCGGGCAACGCCGAGGCCATCGACTTCGGGCATGGTCATGTCGAGCAGCACGAGCTCGGGCGAGAGCGCTTCGCACAGCCGCAGCGCCGCCGCACCGTCGCTGGCCGTGCCGACGACATGGAGCGCGGGAATGCGCGCGCAGAGGATCTGCATGCGCTCCACCGCAAGCGGTTCATCATCGACGATCAATGTGCGCATGCGTTCCCTCTTCTATTCGCAGCCCGACCGCACCAACGGGATCGTCAGCACCGTGGCATAGCCGCCGGCCGGCAGGGCCCCGCTTTCCACCCGCGCCTCGTCGCCGAAGCGCGCCGCTAGGCGGTTGCGGACGTTTTCGAGACCGATGCCGGTGCTGCCGCTGGCGCCGCCCTTGCCCGGCCCATCATCCGCGACGGTGAGCACCAGCTTGCCGCCGGCTTCCTGAGCGGCAATGCGGATAGTGACGGGGCGCGTGCTTGCGGAGACGCCGTACTTGATCGAGTTTTCGACCAGCGGCTGGAGGATCATCCCCGGCACGCAGGCGTTCTCGAGCCCCGGCGGCACATCGAATTCGCAGACCAGCCGTTCCGGGAAGCGCACGGCCTCGATCTCGAGATAGTGGCGCTGCAGCAAAATCTCGTCCGCCAGCGGCACGTCCGCCGTGGG
Source organism: Novosphingobium sp. AAP93 (assembly GCF_001296055.1). Taxonomy (NCBI): domain Bacteria; kingdom Pseudomonadati; phylum Pseudomonadota; class Alphaproteobacteria; order Sphingomonadales; family Sphingomonadaceae; genus Novosphingobium; species Novosphingobium sp. AAP93. The sequence goes on along the minus strand of NZ_LJHZ01000029.1, from coordinate 22,181 downwards.
ATCGCCGGCAAGGCTGTGGCGGTAGAAGCTGGAGATCGTCTGGATCATCTTCTCGGCCTGTTCGGTGCGGCCGACCATGACGAGGGCGGAGAGCGAGTTCAGCGTGTTGAACAGGAAGTGCGGATTGACCTGATAGCGCAAGCTGCGCAGCTCGGCGGCTTTCGCCGCGCGCTTGTATTCCCCCTCGCGCCGTTCGGAGGCGCGCGCCATCTCGGCATTGCCGAGCGCGATGTAGAGCCCGGCCCACGCGATCAGCAAGAAGTAGCGGCCGAGTGCGACATCGGTGAGCTGCTTCCACAGGCCTTCGTCCTCGATCATCTTGCTGATGATCATGCTGTGGATCTGGCTATCGCTGTCGGTTGCAGCGGGCGTTGGTGCTGGCATGGGCGACGGCGCAGTGCTGGCTGCGGGCGACGGCGTGGGGGAAGGTGCCGGCGTGGGCTTGGCGGCGGGCCGCTTTGCCGCAGGAGGGACGGGGCGCGGCTTTGCGACGCGGGCCTTGTGCACCTCGGCGTTGCGCGCGTGGACCTGCTTCACTGCTTCGCCGACAGGTCCGGCAGGCGGCGGCGGGACATCCTTCTCGGCGACGAGACCCGCATCGGCGAGGCCGCGCAGCACGTTCCAGCGCACGGCATCGATGCCGGCCAGTCTCGCCTGTGCGGCAGAGAAGCGCTCTGCCCTGGCCCGCTCGATCTCGCGCTGCGCCTCGGCAACTTCACGCTGCGCCTGCGCGAGTTCGCGGGCGACCTCTTCGGCATGCTCGGCATCGGTGGGGACACGGTGGGCGCCGACGCGCACTTCCGCCGTGCCGTCACTGCGGCGGATGATGGAAACGCCGCCGGGTGCGGTGATCACCGCTTCTTCGTCATTGTCGCTGTCGGTTTGATCATCATCGTCATCCTCGGTCGGCGCGGCCATGACCTTCGACGCGCGCGGCGGCGCTGGCGAGGCCGGCGGCGCGGGGGGCTCGGGCGGCGGAGGCGGCACCGGGATGGCCTGCGGCGGGTCGGCGACGTCGATCAGGACATTGCCCGAGACATCGTGGCGCACGCGCACCGAGGGCAACGGCACATCGGACGGCAGGACAATCGGCGCGGTGCCTTGCTGGCCCCGGATCGCCCGCGCCGCCGCCTCGGCCTGCGCCTGTGCGGCCTTGGCCTCGCGCGCGATGATCTTCTTCTCGACCGGGGCGAAGCACTGCTGGTTGATCGCGGCGAGCGCGAGCGCGGCGGGCAGCATGATGACGAGCGCCGCGCCGATCCGCGCCCCGTTGCTGCGCCCGTCGAACCGGCGCAGCAGCGGCCACGCGAGCAGTGTGACGGCAATGCCGGCGAGCGTGACCACGGCGCGGCGCCACAGCAGTTCGTTGAACTCGCCGAGATCGACAACGATCCCGCGCAAGGTGATCAGCAGGAAATAGGTGAGCCACAGCGCGGCCGCCGACAGGAACACCGCACGCGCGGGGACGTGCGGACGTTCGGCAGCAGCAGTATCGACGGGAAGTGTGGGCATTCGGCCGCTTCTACGCCCAACCGACCGGCCAGCGCCAGCCGGGCAGTCGAACGCAGTCAGCCGTTGGTCGATGGATCACGCGGGAAGCAGGCCTTCCTCGCTGATCTTCTTCTTCCACACCAGCGGCGCCAGCTGGTGGACGTTCTGCCCGGTCGAATCGACCGCGACCGTTACCGGCATGTCCTCGACGGTGAATTCATAGATCGCTTCCATGCCGAGATCAGCAAACCCGACGACCTTGGACTGCTTGATCGCGCGCGCGACGAGATAGGCCGCACCGCCGACCGCCATGAGGTAGGCGGACTTGTGCTTGGCGATGGATTCGGTCGCCGCCGGGCCGCGCTCCGCCTTGCCAACCGAGGCGAGCAGGCCGAGGTTCAGCATGGTGTCGGAGAACTTGTCCATGCGCGTCGCGGTGGTCGGGCCAGCCGGGCCGACGACTTCATTGCCGACCGGATCGACCGGGCCGACGTAGTAGATCACGCGGCCCTTGAAATCGACCGGCAGCTCCTCACCCTTGGCGAGCATGTCGGCGATCCGCTTGTGCGCGGCATCGCGGCCGGTGAGCATCTTGCCGTTGAGCAGCAGACGGTCGCCCTGCTTCCAGCTCTGCACTTCCTCCGCCGTCAGCGTATCGAGATCGACGCGTTTGGCCGCCGCATCCGGCGTCCAGTGCACGTCGGGCCACTCGTCGAGCTTGGGCGTTTCGAGGAACGCCGGACCCGAACCGTCGAGCGTAAAATGCGCGTGGCGCGTGGCGGCGCAATTGGGGATCATCGCGACCGGCTTGCCCGCAGCGTGGCAGGGGGCGTCCATGATCTTGACGTCAAGGATCGTGGAAAGCCCGCCGAGGCCCTGCGCGCCAATGCCGAGCGCGTTGACCTTGTCGAAGATCTCGATGCGCAGCGCCTCGACATCGTTCTGCGGCCCGCGCAGCTTGAGCTGGGCCATGTCGATCGGCTCCATCAGCGCCTGCTTGGCCAGCAGCATGCAGTGCTCGGCCGTGCCGCCGATACCGATGCCGAGCATGCCCGGCGGGCACCAGCCGGCGCCCATCTGCGGCAGCATCTCGATCACCCAGTCGACGATCGAATCGCTGGGGTTCATCATCTTGAACTTCGACTTGTTCTCGCTGCCGCCGCCCTTGGCCGCGACATCGACCGAGACCTTGTTGCCCTTCACCATCTCGACGTGGAGCACGCAGGGCGTGTTGTCCTTCGTGTTGCGGCGGGTGAAGGCGGGATCGGCCAGCACCGAGGCGCGCAGCTTGTTTTCGGGATCGAGGTAGGCCCGGCGCACGCCTTCGTCGACGACGTCCTGCAGGCTCTTGTCGCTTTCGAGGCGGCAGTCCTGGCCCCATTTGATGAACACGTTGACGATGCCGGTGTCCTGGCAGATCGGGCGGTGCCCTTCGGCGCACATGCGGCTGTTGGTGAGGATCTGGGCGATGGCGTCCTTTGCAGCGGGGCCCTGTTCGGCTTCGTAGGCATCGCCCAGCGCGCGGATGTAGTCCATCGGGTGGAAGTAGCTGATGTATTGCAGCGCATCGGCCACGCTTTCGATGAGGTCTTCCTCGCGGATCGTTGTCATCTCTGCCATGGCTGGTTCCTTCCACTGGTTTGGGGCCCGCCGTACGCGGGCACAATCGATGAACCGCCGTTTAGCCATCGACCAGCGTCATGCAAAGCGCTTGGCGCGCCGGAGACGATATTCTAAGGGCTGGAAATCTAAAGACGCAGCTTTCAGTCGGCGGCGGCGCCAGGCGCCGGCTGGCTGCGCAGCCCGGACGAAGAATGAGGGATTTCATGACGGTGGTGGAAGAACGCGCTGGAGTTGCCGAGACCGAGTCCGCGCGCCGCGCGATGATCGACAGCCAGCTGCGCGTGAGCGGCGTCAACGATCCGGCCATTCTCGCAGCATTTCTTGCCGTGCCGCGTGAAGACTTCCTGCCCGAGGCGCGCCGCGCGGTGGCCTATGCCGACCGCGCCGTGGCGCTCGGCGATGGCGAAGTGCTTTCGCCCGCGCTGACGTATGGCCAGATGCTGACCGCCGCCGAACCCACCGCTGACGACAGCGTGCTGGTGATCGGCAACCCGGGCGGCTATCTCGCCGCGCTGGCGGAGAAGCTGGCCGGCACGGTCACGCTGGTTGCTGCTGGCGGCGATTGGGCCAAGGCCGGCGAACATTCGCTGGTGCTGGTCGACGGCGCCATCGAAGCGGTGCCCGCTGCTCTGGCCGGTGTCGTCACGGCGGAGGGCCGCGTCGTTGGCGGCATGGTCGAGCGCGGCGTGACCCGTCTTGCGCTGGGCCGCAAGGTGGCCGGCTCGCTCGCGATGACGGTGCTGGCGGAAGCTGACTTTACCCCGCTTGCTGCCTTTGCCGCCCCGCGCAAGTGGAGCTTCTGAACCCCATGATCTGCGCCTTCCGCGCTGCTCCCGCGCTTTCGGCGCTTGCCATGGCGCTGGCCGCTGTTCCAGCGCAGGCCGACGACCTGCAGGGCGCGCTGGCAGCAGCCTATGCGGGCAACCCCGATCTGAATGCTGCACGTGCGAACTTGCGCGCGACCGACGAAAGCGTGCCGATCGCCCGCGCGCCGGGCCTGCCCAGCCTGACCGGCACGATCAACTACACCGAATTCCTCAAGCAGGGCCCCAACACCTTCATCGCGCCGCAGCGCCTGATGACGGTCGACCCGCAGCTCAGCGTGCCGATCTATTCGGGCGGCGCCGTGCGCAATTCGCTCGCTGCCGCCAAGATCCGCGTGGAGGCGGGCGAAGCCTCGCTGCGCGGGACCGAGGCCGGCGTGTTCAGCCAGGTCGTCGCGGCCTACATGGACGTGATCCGCGATTCCGCGACGGTCGGGCTCAACCGCAACAACGTGCAGGTGCTCGAGGTCAACCTCAAGGCCACCACCGACCGGTTCGAGATCGGCGACGTGACGCGGACCGACGTCGCGCAGTCCAACTCGCGCCTCGCTCTGGCGCGCGCCGATCTGCGCAGTGCCGAGGCCGCGCTGGTCGCCAGCCGCGAGCGCTATGTCCAGATCGTCGGCAAGGTGCCGGACGATCTGCAGCCGCCGCCGCCGCTGGCCGGGCTGCCGGAATCGCCCGAGGAAGCGGTGCAGACCGCGCTCGACAACAATCCCGATCTCGAAGCCGCACGCCAGCGCAGCAAGGCGGCGGGCTATGATGCCAAGGCCGCGGGGGCTGGCCGTCTGCCGACGATCTCGCTGTTTACCTCGGGCGAGTACCAGACCTACTTCAATTCGCTGGGCGGCGCCGGGGCCGGGAGCGGCACCCGATTTACCCAGAGCCAGACCACGGCGCAGGCCGGTGCGCGCATCTCGATCCCGCTGTTCCAGGGCGGCCTTCCCGCCGCGCGCCAGCGGCAGGCCCAGGCCACCGCGACCGCCGTGCAGGAGCAGGAAATCGGGACCGAGCGGACGGTGATTGCCAATGTCCGCTCGGCCTATACCCAGTGGCGCGCGGCGAACGACGTGATCGTGCTCAACCAGACCGCCGTCGATGCCGCGGCGCTGAGCCTCGAAGGTGTGCGCGCGGAAAATACCGTGGGCAACCGCACGATCCTCAACATCCTCGATGCCGAGCAGGAACTGCTGCGCGCGCAGGTGGGCCTCGTGGCAGCGCGGCGCAATGCCTATGTCGCCGCGTTCAACCTGATTGCCGCGATGGGCAAGGCGCAGGCCGCCGATCTCGGCTTCGATCCGGCGACGCTCTACGATCCCGAGGCCAACTACCGCCGTGTACGGGGCCGCGTATTCGACTGGTCGCTCGACTCGCCGACACCCCCTAAGGCGACGCGCACGGTTGACACGCCGGCCCAGACCGCGACAATTCCTGCACAAACCGTGCCGTAATGGTACAGGACCGCGGGGCGGCCGACTGATTCGGCCCAGAGTAGTGTGTGGGGTAATGCATGCGTCAGGCTTCGGAACCTTCGGTCGAGGAGATCCTCGAATCGATCAAGAAGGTGATCGCGCGCGACAATCGGGCCGAAGCAGCGCGTGAGCGCAGCCGCCGCGATGCTGCCGCGGAAATGCCCGCCGCGCCGCGAGTCTCTGCCCGTCCGGCGACACGGAGCGAAGGTCGCCCGGCGTCGTTCCCGGCCGACGTGCTCGATCTCAGCGAAGTGGCCGCACAGATCCTGAACGAAGACCGCGCCATCACTGTCGAGGCAGACGAAGAGGAGGCGCCGCTGCTGGCGGACGAGACCACCGCTTCGATGCGCGATTCGCTCGCCGCGCTGGCGATGCTGTCCGCCCCCGGGGCCAGCCCGCAGATCGTCCGCTCGGGCGAGACCTCGCTCGAAAACATGGTGCGCGAGATGCTGCGCCCGGCGCTGGCCGAATGGCTCGACAAGAACCTGCCGCCGATGGTCGAGAAGCTGGTCGCGGCGGAAATCGCGCGGATTGTCGGCAAGAAGGGCTGATCTCGCGGCTTCCCGCGTGCTAGGGCGCTTTCATGGCCAGACCTGATCCCGCGCTGCTCGACCCGGCGCGCTACCCTTTCGGCAATGCCGTCACCACGCGGTTCGCCGATCTCGATCCCAACGGGCACATCAACAACGTGGCGATGGCCGCGGTGTTCGAGGATGCGCGGCTGCGCTTCATCACCGCGGTCGGCATGCCGAAGAACGCCGACGGCGCGCGGTTCATGGTCGCCAATGTCACCATCGATTATCTGGCGCAGGCCTATTATCCAGCGGGTCTCGAATGCCGCGTCGGCGCGCTGCCGGGTGGGCGCTCCAGCTGGAGCCTGCGGCAGCTGATCCTGCAGGATGGCCGCCCGGTGGCGACCGCGCATGTCACGATCGTGTTCACCGACGGCAAGCGGCCGCAGCCGATCGACCCAGCCCTTCGCGAAAGGCTCGATGCATGGCTGATCCGGTGAAGCCTGACGAGATCACGCTGGCACGGCAAGCGGTCGCGGGCCTCGGCGGGTTCGCGCCGCAGCGGCACATCCTGCTCTGTGCCGGCCCCGAAAAGGACAAGTGCGCCCCGCGCGAGGCGGGCGACGAAGCGTGGAACTTCCTCAAGAAGCGGCTGGGCGAGCTCAAGCTGGGCGGGCCGCAGGGCGTGCTGCGCAACAAGGTCGGCTGCCTGCGCGTCTGCGCCGCCGGACCGGTCGCGCTCGTCTATCCGGACAACGTCTGGTACCACTCCTGCACGCCCGCCGTGCTGGAGCGGATCATCCAGGAGCACGTGATCGGCGGCGTTCCGGTCGAGGACTACCGGCTCACGCCGCCGGAGTAAGCGGCGCTACTTCCACCAGCTGTCGACGTGCTGCTCAAGGCCGTTGTCGACCGCCTCGTCGTGCCCGGTGCCGCTGGAGAGGAACACGAGCCCCATCAGCGCCGCCATCAGCATCATCGTCAGGCCGATGCCGAGCATGGCCGCGATGTAGAGATGGATCGAAACCAGCCCGACCGCCGCATAGAGATACCAGGCGGCTGCCGCCATGACGACGAGGGTCAGAAGACCCATCCAGCGCATGATGCGGAAGTAGCGGCCCCACGCGAATTCGGCGTAGTCCGGATCGTCGAGCGGGGAGGGGCGGACAGGCTGGGCCATGCGCCGTTTCATGCGCCGCTCGCGGCTCCAAGGCAATCGCTTTCCCCGCCTGCCCTTTGGTGGCATGATCGGCGAATCGGCAAGCATTGGAACGACTTGCCGGACAAAGAGGCTCTCCCCGGGTGGGGGAAGGAGGATGCCATGTCGATCGCCATGTTGATCGCCGGTCGTTCAGGAGAAGTATGGCACTGCCATGCCGACGACCTTGTTGCGGACGCCGTTGAAACGCTCGCCACGCGCCGGATCGGGGCCTTGCCGGTCACCGACGCCGGGACTGAAGTGGCCGGGATCTTTTCCGAACGCGACGTGCTCTACGCACTCAAGACCCACGGTGCCGCCGCACTGCAGATGCGCGTGCGCGACGTGATGACCGCGCCGGTGATCTCGGTCAGCCCGGAGCAGAGCGCGCTCGAAGCGCTTGCCCTGATGACGCGGCGGCGCATCCGCCACCTGCCGGTGATCGACAAGGGCAGGATGGTCGGCTTCGTCTCGATCGGCGATCTCGTGAAGTTCCGCATTGACCGCATCGAGGCCGAGGCCGAGGCGCTCCGGGAATATATCCAGACGGTGTGACTTGAGCGGGCCGCCAGGGCGGCCTATCTTGAGGACATGACCACAACGCTCTCTGAACCCGCGCTCGGCGCCGGTGTCACGCTCGCCCCCAGCGCAGCGGCGCGCATCGCCGCGATTGCTGCCAAGCAGAACCGCCCCGCCGTGCTGCGCCTCGCGGTCGAAGGCGGCGGCTGTTCGGGCTTTCAGTACAAGTTCGAGATGGCGGGCGAGCCGGAAGCGGACGACCTCGTCACCGAGACCGATGGCGTGCGGCTGCTGGTCGATGCGATGAGCCTCGACCTGATCGCGGGCGCGACGGTCGAATACATCGAATCGCTCGGCGGCGCAGCTTTCCGCGTCACCAACCCGCAAGCGGCATCCGGCTGCGGTTGCGGCGCGAGCTTCTCGGTGTGACGATCAAGGTCGCTTCCTTCAACATCAACGGAATCAAGGCACGGCTTCCGCGGTTGCTGGAGTGGCTGGAGGAAACGCGCCCGAGCGTCGCCTGCCTGCAGGAAATCAAGGCGCAGGACGCGGACTTCCCCGCCGCCGAGTTCCACAAGATCGGCTACCACGCGATCTGGCATGGGCAGAAGGGCTTCAACGGCGTCGCCATTCTCGCCGACGGCACCACGCCGGTCGAAGTGCAGCGTGGGCTGGCCGGGGAGCCGGAGGACGAGCATTCGCGCTACCTTGAGGCCGATGTCTTCGGGCTGCGCGTCGCGTGCATCTACTTGCCCAACGGCAATCCGCAGCCGGGCCCGAAGTTCGATTACAAGCTGCGCTGGATGGAGCGCCTGCGGGGGCGCATGGCCGAAATCGCGGCGGAGGAAGTCCCCGCGCTGGTGATCGGCGATTACAATGTGATCCCCGAGGACAAGGACGTGTGGGACGTCCGCGCGATGGCGAGCGACGCCCTGATGCAGGGCGAATCGCGCGATGCCTATCGCCGCCTGCTCAATGACGGCTGGACCGATGCGCTCGACCTGCATCACCCGCGTGGCGGGCTCTGGACGTTCTGGGACTATCAGGCCGGCGCCTGGCAGCGCGATCACGGCTTCCGCATCGATCACGCGCTGCTATCGCCGGAACTAGCGGACCGGCTGGTCGGTGCGGGTGTCGACAAGGCCTATCGCGGGCGCGAGAAGGCGAGCGACCACGCGCCGATCTGGGTAACCCTGCGCAATCCCGACTAGTTGACGACCTTCCAGAAGCGCATGTGCGAACCGGGGGCGAGGTCCACCGGCTGGAGCCATGCGGGAGTCCTGCCATCGAGCAGCTTCGCCATCAGCCCATTCGGCGCGCGGGTGGCGTAGACCGAAGGCTCGAAGATGTCCGGGCACACGGCGATCAGCGAGGCGTGGCGCTTGCGGACCAGTTCGTGGGCTCTGGCTTCGGGCGACATGAAAGCTTCGATCACGTCGTGGATGCCCGAAGCGCCGCGATGGTGGCCGGTCGCGACAACGCGGTGGTGCGAGCGCACGATGAGGTCCGGGCCGATATCGAGCGGGGCGAAGATGTCGGTTGCCGGGAGCTTGTCGAGCGCGCGGCCGGCGATGTCATAGCGGCAGGCGGACATGCCGATGGCGCCGGGCTTGACGCCCGCGACGGACGGAGCTGCGTTTGACCCGCTTGCCTTGGCCGTCACGGCATTCACCGCGTTCATGGCGGCGACCGCCGGAAGCCCGGGCGCCAGCAGCGAGATGACGATGGCATAGCCGCCAAGGCGCGGCAGGATCGCCACACTGCGCAGGCGATAGACCCAGCCGAGGATCAATGCCGCGGACGGGACGGCAGCGAAGACCAGCGCGGTGGCCGAAGCACGCGCCACGGCCATGCCGATCAGCCAGGCCCCGGCGAGCAGCAGCATGTGATCGAGCCACAGCAGCCGCGTCGGCGCGTCCTTGGCCCCGTGCCACAGGCGGTAGGTGCCGTAGAGGCCGATCAACGGCCCGGCAAAGATGGCGGCGGCGAGCGGGGCGGGCGCATGCCAGAAGGGCATGCCTTCGGCGATGGCGTCGTACCAGTAGCGCTTCACCAGTGGATCGAGCATGACGAACGCACCGCCGCGGCATTCCGGCGCAATGCCGAACAGGATGGCCGCAGCACCCGCGCCCATGACCACCAGGCCGCCGATCTGCCCCGCAAGCGTGCGAGGGGTGGCAAAGCGCAGCGCAGCGGCACCGGCGGCAACCCAAGCGAACAGCGCGAGATGCACCGGCGAAATGGCATCGCAATGGGTGCCGAGATCAAATGTGCCGCGCGTGCCGAGGAAGAACACCGCACTGCCGAGCGCCAGACCGAGCGCCGCGGCATGGAGCCAGTCGAACCGGCTGGCCGGAGAGCGCAGCCCGCGCAGCGCACAGATACCGAGGAACAACGCGGTAAGCGGCAGGCCTTCGATGGAAATCGCCAGCAAGGCCGCGAGCGCGACGCCGATGACCGCGCCGCCCTTCAGCGCGTCCCTGGCGTGCAGTCCGCTCAGCGCCGCAAGCGCGAGGACGATCTGCCAGCCGTGGTGATCGATGCGCATCGGCGTGAACTGGCACAGGATCGGCGGCGAAAGGCCGATCATCAGGCAGGTGAGTCCCACCACTTCATCATTGAACCAGCGCGCTGCAAACCGGCCGAGCAGCGCCATCGCGCAAAGCAGCGTCAGCAGCGGCACCGCGATCACGGTGGCAAATTCCGCGCCCGCCGTGCCGAGCAAGGGGCGCAGCAGCAGGATCATCGCGGCAATCGGCACGTCGACCAGCCGCGACCAGTGCATGGCAACGCCCTCCGGCGCGGCGATGCGGTACTGGTGGACATCGAACCACGATTGTCCGGCAAGCAGATCGCGCACCTGCAGCAGGCGCAGCGCGTCATCCGGATCGGTGAAGCGCAGCATGGCGATGAGCTTGAAGTTCATCACGATCATGGTGACCGCGAGCAGCACCCAGGTGATCAGCACGCGCAGGGCTGGTCCCCGCGCCGGATCGGTCACCGAGGGCGCCGCTGCGGGAGCCTGGGCATCAGGAGCGAACAAGGTAGCCATCAGCCAAGGTCCCACATGCTGAAATGATCGAAAGTCAGGGGCATGCTCATCGCACCACCTGCCAGAACTGCAATCCCGAGCCCGGCGCGAGATCGACCGGTGCCAGCCATTCCGGCGGACGATTTGCCACGAGGCGGGCCATCAGCCCATCGGGCGCGAGTTTGGCATAGACCGATTGGCGCGAGACGGCGGGGCAGATCATAACCATGGTCGCATGGCGCGCCTGCATGATCGCGCGCGCCTCTGCGGACGGGGCGAGGAAGGCGGCGATCACATCATGCATCGCGGCAGAACCACGGTGGTGACCCGTCGCAACCACGCGCTGGTGGGTGCGGACGAGGATATCAGGGCCCATGTCGAGCGGCACGAGGATGTCGGTCGGCGGAAGGCGGTCCAGCGCGGCAGCGGCGCGGTCGAAGTGGCACGAAGCGGCGCTGCCGGTGCCTGATCCGTCAGCCTTTGGCGCCACGAAGCTGGCCGCCACGGCAACGGGAATGCCCGGCACCAGCAGCGCGGCCATGCCGGCGTAGGCAACGATGCGCTTCCCGGGGGAGGCCTTGCGCAGGGTGTTTACCCAGTGCGCGACCTGAACGGCGGCTGGCACGGCGGCGAAGACGAAGGCTGTCGCCGATGCCCGCGCGACCATCATGCCGATCACCCAGGCGCCGAACAGCACGAACAGGTGGTCGCCCCAGATCGGGCGCTGCTCGGCAGGTTCGGCCTCGCGCCACAGCCGCCATGCGCCAATCAGTCCGATCAGCGGCCCGGCAACGATGACAGCGGCAAGATGCGGGCGGGCGTGCCAGAAGGGCATGCCTTCCGCGACGGAAGGCAGCCAGAAGCGCAGCACCAGCGGATCGAGTTCGGCAAAACCGCCGCCCCGGCATTGCGGCGCCGCGGTGAGCAGGATGGCGAGTGCGCTGGCGCCGATGACCGTCAGGCCGCCGAGGGAAAGCGCGAGCTGGCGCGGCGCGGCGAGTCGCAAGGCAGCTGCACCGAGCGCGGTCCATGCGAACAGTGCCAGATGAACCGGCGAGACCTGATCGCAATGCTGCGCCAGATCGCCGATTCCCCGCGTCGCCAGAAACAGCACAGCCGATCCCGCTGCGAGTGTCACGGTCGCCGACTGGAGCCAGTCAAACCGCGCTTCCGGCGCACGAAGGCCGCGGAACCCGCAGACGACGAGGAACAGGGCCGCCAAGGGCAGGCCTTCGATCGATATCGCGAGCGTTGCGGCAAGGGCGAGCCCGATCACCGCACCGCCGGTCCGGGCCTCGACCGCGTGCAGGCCGTTCAGCGCCGCGAGCGCAAGCACGATTTGCCAGCCGTGGTGATCGATCCGCAGCGGGGTGAACTGCCACAGCAGCGGGATCGCCAGGGCGAAGCTCAGGCACGCCAGCATCGCGATCTCGCGGTCGAAATGGCGAACGGCAAGGCGGCCGACGAGAGCCATCGCGCAAAGCAGGGTCAGCAGCGGCACGGCAACCAGCGCGGATAGCTCGGCGAGGTGAATGCCCAGCAAGGGCTTCAGGAGCAGGATGACCGCCGCGATCGGAACATCGACAAGGCGCGACCAGTGCATCGCCACACCCTCGGGCGCGGCGACGCGGTATTGGTGGAGGTCGAACCAGGACTGGCCGGCAAGGAGATCACGCACCTGCACCAGCCGCAGTGCATCGTCGGGATCGCCGAATTGCATCGCGGCAATCTGCGGCGCCTTCAAGGCGATCAGCGCGGCGGCAAGGAGCAGCCAGCTCAGCAGCACGGGCCGCCAGAAGGACTGTGCCTGATGCCTGCGCGGAGCGGCCCCGACCGGCCGTTCGGCGCCGGACGGGTACAGCGTGGCCATCAGCGAAAGACCACCCGCTTGCGCAGCAGCCACGTCACGGCGAAGCTCACGACGATCGCGCAGAGCTTGGCGGCGCGCGGATCGAGCCCGGCGGCGCTTGCCCCGCCGACGATCAGCGTCGTGACGCCGAGGCCAATCAAGGCCGAGACGACGAACATCGCCTTCTGCCTGGTGCGCGCGATGCCGCCTTCGGCGACCTGTTCGGCAAAGACCTTGCGGCTCGACAGGATCCAGTGGACCATGATGCCGATGCCGTAGCCCATCGCCGAGGCGGCCACCGGGGGCACACCCGCCGAAAGCAGCGCGAGGAACGTGCCCATATCCACCGCCAGCGCGCCGACGCTGGCGAGGATATAGCGCACCAGCACGATCTGGCGGATGCGGTTCAGGGGAGCGATATCAAGCACGGTCACGGGTTGATCCTGTCTAGCAAGCAGTCACGACCGGTCAGGCAGCAGCGCGATCCTTGCTCTTCTCATCGGCAATCCGGGTCGGCACATCGCGCAGCGAGTTCAGCGCAGCGGCCTGATCCTCGCTCACGGCACGCGCGGGGATCGCGGCCTGTGCGCCCTCGTCACCCGCCTCGTGATACTCGGCGTCCTCGTTCACGCACCAGATGTCGTAGACGCGGGTGCCCGCGAGGATGTTCTCGACCGTGAGCATCGCGGTCATCATCGCGTGGTCCTGATTGTTGTAGCGGTGCATGCCGTTGCGGCCGACGAGGTGCAGCGTCGGATGGCTGGCTTCCAGCTCGGTGCGCATCGCGGCGACATTGGCGGCATATTCGTCGTCGTAGACCGGATAGGCCTTTTCCTGACGGACCACCGCACCGCCGATCACCTTGGCGGGATCGACGAGGCCGAGGATGTCCATTTCCCTGGTCGCGAGCTTGATCAGGTCCTCGTCGCTCGAGGCCCAGAGGTCATCGCCTTCGAAGCAGAAGTATTCGAGGCCGACGCAGGCGACGCTTTCGTCGGGCACCATTTCCGGCGACCACGAGCGGAAGTTCTGGACGCGGCCGACGCGGACCTTGCTGTCGTGGATGTAGATCCAGTTGTCGGGAAACAGGTCTTCGCTGCGGATCTTGAGCGCCACGGTGAGGAAGTCGCGGTACTTGAGGCGGCTTGCTTCCAGCGTGGTTGCCGGCAGCGGATGCAGGCGGGCGGCAAGTTCACGCATCGGCGCGGAGCTGATCGCGTGGCGTGCGCGGATCACCGTCTCGCCGCCATCTTCGGCGCGGGTGGCCGAAAGACGCCAGCCGCCCTGGCCATCGCTGGCGAGCTGCTTCATCGCATGGCCCATCAGGACCTGGCTGCCGGCGGCGACGATCTTGTCGCGCGCGGCTTCCCACATCATGCCCGGGCCCTGGCGCGGATAGCGGAAGGTTTCGAGCAAGGTCTTGGTCTGCATGCCGTCGTTCGGGCGCTTGTTGAGTCCGAGGCTGCGCTTGAGGCCATCGAGCACGGCAGCGCCCAATGAAAGGCCCTTGATGCGCTGTGCGGCCCAGTCGGCGCTCATTTCGTTGCAGGGCATGCCCCAGACCTTCTCAGTGTAGGTCTTGAAGAAGATCGAATAGAGCTTCTTGCCGAACTGGTTGCTGGTCCAGTCCTCGAAGCTCTTCACGTCCTTGATCGGGAAGAGCTTGGACATGCCATAGCTCATCATGCAGGTGGTCGAGCGCCAGATGCCGAGGTTGCTGAGCGCCTCGAACGCGCGCAGCGGGTACGAGTAGAACTTGCCCTCGTAGTAGATGCGGCTCATGCGCGGGCGCTGGATGAAGTCGTCCGGCAGGATCTCGTTCCACAGGTCGACGACCTGCTGCGACTTCGAGAAGAAGCGGTGGCCGCCGATATCGAAGCGATAGCCCTCGTGCTCGACGGTGCGGCTGATGCCGCCGACGTAGCGCGTGTCCTTTTCGATGATCGCGACCTTGAGGCCCTGCTTGGAAAGGAGATAGCCGGCGGTCAGCCCCGCTGGTCCCGCGCCGATGATGGCGACATCGACCTGAACCTCGCTGCTATCCACCTGCAGATCCGTGAAACCGTTACCCATCGCTAGCTCCCGCTCAAGCGTTCATGCCTTGGAAACGGAAGTGAACGAAAATGGCTAAGAGACGGTTAACGCGGGTAAGGGGAACGGCGAAATCAGGCCTCGCCCGCAGAGGGTTCGGATTCGCTGCCGCGCGCGTGCTGTTCCAGCGCTTCGGCAAACTGGAGCGGCGCGGAAATGCGGGCGAGTTCCTCGAGGCGGAAGGTGTGCTCGAAGATCATTCCATAGCGCGGGTGGCTGCGCCAACGGACCTTGGCGAAAAGCGGCGGCGTGACCCCGGTCTCGATCCGCACCAGCTCGTTCATCAGCAGCCATTTCTCGGATTCGATGCAGGCACCTTGCTGCGACAGGTTGTGGAAGACCACCGGAACCGCCTCGCCGCCCGAATGCAGCATGCCGCCAATCGCGATCTGCAGGCGAATCTGCCGCTTGGGATAAGCGCCCTTCGATTCGTCGAGCAGCCGCTCGATGTCGATTTCGTGCGTGAAGCGCAGACCGGCATAGTCTTCCGCCATCCACACGAGCTCGACCGGATAGCGGTCCCCCGTCATCAGTTCGACGACGAGTTCGCGCGCCTGCGGCAGATCGGAAAACAGGCGAATCTTGAGACCGCTGGCTGATGCATCGCGGATAATGCACAGAAATTCGCGGCCATCGGCGATGATCTTGGCAGTGCGAATCAGCAGCGCGTAACGCGGAGCGGAGCGATGCTCCGCGCCGGGCGGCGCACCTGTCTGATCCTGCCGGGCTGCCCCGGGCAGTTGCTGTTCCTGTGCCAAGCCTTGTTCCCCTGGCGCACCCTGCCGGACCCTTCCGACCAAGTGCACGCTCCGCTGTGCAGCAAGGCTTCTAACGCACTGATCCTTGACATGTTGTTACTCTGGGTAAGCACGACTGGTTACCAATGCCCGCTTGCCCATAGCGGAGGACACCACCTGGTCGGCCGCGCAGGAAACACGGGTAAACCTGGTGGTGGGCGGGCCCATAGTGGTACGGACGGCGGGACTCGAACCCGCACGAGCTGAGCTCAAGGGATTTTAAGTCCCCTGCGTCTACCATTCCGCCACGTCCGCACATGAAGGAGAAGCCGGTGCGATGGCACAGAGCAGCGGACGCGGCAACGGGCAGCGCTACCGGAGCACTGCCCCCGACCGATCGGAAAAGCCTTGGCGGCTATTCGGCGTTGAGCCGGACCCGCATGTCCTTGCCGGGCTTGAAGTAAGGCACGCGCTTGCCCGGGACTTCGACGGAATCGCCGGTCCGCGGATTGCGTCCCTTGCGCGCATCGCGCTCACGCGTCGAAAACGCGCCAAAACCGCGCAGTTCGACACGACCACCTTCGGCGAGGCGCTTTGCGATCTCGTCGAAGAACACGACTACCACGCGCTCGATCTCTTCGCCGCGCATGCCTGGGCTCTGTTTGGCAAGCGCCTGCAACAATTCGGATCGGATCATCCGCATCCCCCCTACTTACCTGCCGGCAACAACGGGTACCCTTTGGGCTTGAGCCGCGCTGCCGACATCACTCCTTCCGGGCGAGTCCCGGTCCGCTGGAGCGCTGCAATAGTGCCAGACCATGGGCGGTGCGGCAACTTATCAATCGTTAAACGGCAAGGGATTAGCCGATGGCGCTCTCAGGCTCGCCCAGAAGCTGTGCCGGATCGAGATGGAGCCGCCGCATGCGCACCCTGATTTCCGGCCACTCGTGTCGCAGAAATGCAGCGCGCTCCCGCGCCCTCAGCGTTTCCGCAGCACCGGTTGCGACAAACATGCCGACCCCGCGCTGGACCTGTACAAGCCCTTCGGCCTGAAACTGCTGGTAGGCCTTGGCCACGGTGAGCGGATTGGCCGCCTCCGCCGCCGCATAGGCGCGGACCGAGGGCAGCATCGCCCCTTCCGCAAAAGTGCCATCCAGAATCGCCGCCGCGATCTGATCGCGCAGCTTCAGGTAGACGGGCCGACCGGCGGAGGAGCTTGGCGATGCCATAGGTGATGTGCTGCCATAATACAGCGAGACGCGCAATCGGGCGCAACAAAGTTTCACCGAAACGGTCAGTTTTCGGACAATCGCAAAAGGCGAGGCCCGGCGTGCGCACGAAACCACCTTGGCATCTGAAATGCCTAGGAAAACCGCGATAACTGCCTTCCCAATGCGTGGTTAGGCGCTAATCATGATCGCAAATGACGCACAAGGTGCGCGAGGGGAGCTTTTTCATATCATGACAGAACCGCTTGGAGCCACGATCGACGCCGCACCGGTCAAGGGGAGCGGTGATGCCAGCTGGTTTGGCCACCCCGCCCAGCTCGCCCGGCTCTTTACCACGGAAGCGATGGAGCGCTTCGGCTACTACGGCATGCGCGCGCTGCTGACGCTCTATCTCGCGCAGCATTTCCTGTTCAGCGACACGACCACGACGGGCCTCTACGGCGGCTTCACCGCGCTCGTTTATCTCACCCCGCTCATCGGCGGCATGATGGCCGACCGGTTCCTCGGCTCCAAGCGCTCGGTGAAGTTCGGCGCGATCCTGATGAGCCTCGGCTATGCGATCCTCTGCTTCTCGAGCACCGGCGGCGCCGCCAAGCCCTATGCCATGATCGAGGGCACGCGCTACGAAGTGACTGTCGAGGGCAGCGGCGAAGCGCGCAAGCAGTATGTCAGCGATCAGGGCGCCACGCTGCGCATCAAGGGCAACGAAGACAAGACCGTCTCGCTGCTGCGCGAAGACGGCAGCGAGGCGCGCCGCATTGCCGCCGGCGGTTTCGAGGCGGGCGGCGAGCGCAATCCGCTCTACACGTTCCTCCTGATCACCGGCCTCGCCTTCGTTACGGTCGGCAACGGGTTCTTCAAGCCCAACATCTCGACCATCGTCGGCGAGCTCTATGAACAGGGTGACCGGCGGCGCGATGCGGGCTTCACCATCTTCTACATGGGGATCAACCTTGGTTCGCTGTTCTCGCAGATCCTCTGCCCGCTGCTGGCTGTGGGCATGGGATCATGGGGCGGGCTTGGCTGGTGGGCGGGTTTCGCGCTCGCCGCCGCCGGAATGGCGGTCTCGTGGCTCCTGTTCCAGTTCGACGGCGGCAAGCTCGACGGCTATGGCGAGCGCCCTGCGGACGCCAACCCCTCGCGCGACATGCTGGTCTACATCGGCGCGGTGCTGGCGATCCCCCTCGCCTACCTGCTGTTCGCCAACCTCATGGCCTATGTGAAGCCGCCCGAGGGCAGCGGCCTTGTCGGCTACATCATGAGCCTGCCGATCATGGGCAAGATCATGTTCGGCACGTTCCTCGTCGCGATCCCCGGCATCCTGCTATGGTCCTGGCAAAACGGCGACAGGCGCGAGTTCGAGATGATGGTCGCCGCCATCGTGCTGATCACCTTCAACACCGTGTTCTGGACCTTGTTCGAACAAGCGGGCTCCTCGCTCACGCTGTTCGCCGATCGCAATACCGACATGAGCGTGTTCGGCCTGTTCTCGATCACCGCCGGGCAGACGCAGTTCTTCAACGCGTTCTTCATTGTCGTGCTCGCGCCCCTGTTCTCGATGCTGTGGGGCGCGCTTGCCCGGCGCGGTCTGGAGCCGGGCATCCCGGTCAAGTTCGGCGTCGCGCTCGTCGGCGTCGGTGCGGGCTTCCTGTTCCTGGTCTGGGGCGCGCAGTTTGCGGACGCCAACTACAAGGTCGGCCTCTGGTGGCTCGCCGGGCTCTACATGATCCACTCGATGGCCGAGCTGTGCATTTCGCCGGTCGGCCTCTCGATGGTCACCAAGCTCTCGATCGCGCGGATCGTCGGCCTGATGATGGGAACATGGTTCCTGTCGATCGCCGTCGCCCAGTATGTCGCTGGCGTTGTTGCACAATTTGCCAGCGTGGAGACGGTTGGCGGCGAAGTCACCAACCTCAAGGTGAGCCTCGACACCTATGTCGGCGTGTTCCAGACGATCGGTGAAGTCTCGGCAGTGATCGGCCTGGTGCTGCTTGCACTCTCGGTGCCGCTCAAGCGGCTGATGCATGGTGTGAAGTAACAGCGATGACGGCGATACGAACCTTGGGCCGCACGGCCGCACATGTGCTGGCCGGGTTCGCGCTGCTCGCATCGCCGATGGCCGGCATCGCGGCAAACAAACCTGCCCCGGCCGCCGCGCCGGTCTGGCAGGAAAACCCCTACCCCTCGACCTACAAGGCCTATCCCGGCGAGCCCACGGCCATCGTCGGCGCAACGGTGTTCGATGGTAGCGGCGGGGAAATCCCGAACGGCACCGTGCTGCTGCAGGGCGGCAAGGTCGTGGGCGTGGGCGATGCCCGCCTTGCCGTGCCCGACGGCTACAGGCGGATTGACGGCACCGGCAAGTACGTCACTCCGGGCGTGATCGACATCCACAGCCACCTCGGCGTCTATGCCAGCCCCGCCGTCCCGGCCCATTCGGACGGCAACGAGGCGACCTCGCCGACCACGCCGCAAGTCTGGGCAGAACACAGCGTCTGGCCGCAAGACCCCGGCTTCAGCCGCGCGCTGACCAACGGCGGCGTCACCACGATGCAGATCCTGCCGGGCTCGGCCAATCTCATCGGCGGACGCTCGGTCGTGCTCAAGAACGTCTATGCCCGCACCGCGCAGGCGATGAAGTTTCCCGGCGCCCCTTATGGCATGAAGATGGCCTGCGGCGAGAACCCCAAGCGTGTCTATGGCGGCAAGGGCCAGATGCCCTCGACCCGCATGGGCAACCTCGCAGTCGATCGGCAGATGTGGATCAAGGCCGCAGAGTACCGCAAGAAGCGCGCCGAAGGGAAGCTGACCGACCGCGACCTGGCGATGGACACGATGGCCGACGTGCTCGACGGCAAGATCCTCGTGCAGAACCACTGCTACCGCGCCGACGAAATGGCGCAGGTCATCGATATGGCGAAAGAATTCGGCTACAAGGTCGCGGCCTTCCACCATGCGGTCGAAGCCTACAAGATCGCCGATCTGCTCAAGGCGAACGGCATTTGCGCCGCGATCTGGGCCGACTGGTGGGGCTTCAAGATGGAAGCCTTCGACGCCATCCCCGAGAATGCCGCGCTGCTCGCCGATCAGGGCGCCTGCGTGATCATCCATTCGGACGACGCCAACGGGATCCAGCGGCTCAACCAGGAAGCTGCCAAGGCGCGCGCGGCCGGAAAGCGGATAGGCATCACGATTCCCGATGGCGAAGTCATCCGCTGGATCACGCTCAATCCCGCCAAGGCACTGGGGATCGACCAGCAGACCGGTAGCCTTGCGCAGGGCAAGATGGGCGACGTGGTGCTGTGGAACGGCAATCCGCTCTCGGTCTATTCGCGGCCCGAAAAGGTCTGGATCGACGGCGCCCTGCTTTACGACATGGCCGATCCGAAACGGCGGCCGGTGAGCGATTTCGAACTGGGCCTGCCGGGTGAGGGAGACGTGAAATGACGCGCGCATCGCTCTTCCTTGCCGCGCTGCTCCTCTCCGGATCTGCGCTTCCGGCCTATGCAGGCGACGCGTCGGCCCAGCTTCCTTCCGGCGATTTCGCGGTGACCAATGCCACTGTCGCGATCGGTGACGGCAGCGCGCCGATCCCGGGCGGCACCGTGCTGGTACGCGGCGGCAAGATCGTCGCGGCGGGCAAGTCTGTCTCCGTGCCGACCGGGGTTCCGGTGATCGACGGCACCGGCAAGTGGGTGACGCCCGGCCTTGTCACCGCGATGACCGACCTCGGCCTCCTCGGCGTGGGCGCGGTGGATGAAAGCAATGACAGCTACGCCAACACCGCGCGGTTCTCGGCTGGTCTTGATGTGTCGCTGGCGATCGATCCGGACGCACCGCCGGTGGCCGTGAGCCGAGCAAGCGGGATCACCCGCGCGGGCGTGGCGCCCGCAGCCGCCAACGCGATTTTCGCCGGACAAGGCGCGGTGATCGATCTGGCCGAGAACGGACCGGGCATCTCGCAGCCGCGCGCGTTCCAGCTTGTCGAGTTGGGCGAACGCGGGGCCGACCTCGCGGGCGGCAGCCGCGTTGCAGCGCAGGCGCTGCTCCGCAACGCGCTACGCGAGGCACGCGATCTGGCGCAGCGCAAGCCAGTGAAAGCGGGCGATGATGCGCCGGGACAACCGGTCGATGCACTGCTTACCCGCGTCGATGCCGCTGCGCTGATC
This sequence comes from Novosphingobium sp. AAP93, assembly GCF_001296055.1. Taxonomy (NCBI): domain Bacteria; kingdom Pseudomonadati; phylum Pseudomonadota; class Alphaproteobacteria; order Sphingomonadales; family Sphingomonadaceae; genus Novosphingobium; species Novosphingobium sp. AAP93. The sequence goes on along the minus strand of NZ_LJHZ01000029.1, from coordinate 1,436 downwards.
CCGGTGGTGACCGGCAAGCAGCCGCTGTTCGTCCACGTCGAACGCGCGGCGGACATCCGCGGCGTGCTTGCGTTGGGCAAGGAGTTCCCGGCCCTGCGGCTCGTGCTTGTCGGCGCGGGAGAAGGCTGGCGCGTCGCGCGCGAAATCGCCGCAGCCAAGGTGCCGGTGCTGGCAAGCGCGTTGGCCGACTTGCCCGGCAGCTTCGAGACGCTCGCGGCAACGCAGTCCAACGTCGGCCGGATGACGGCAGCGGGCGTCAAGGTGGCTCTCGGCGGTTTCTACGATCTCGATCAGCCGCGTTATGCCCCGCAGTTCGCCGGCAATCTTGTCGGCCTTTCGCGAGTCTCCGGCGCGAGCGGGCTAAGCTGGGGGCAGGCGCTCGCATCTATCACGTCGATCCCGGCGGAGATCCTTGGCGAGGGTGCGGTCTTCGGCAGCCTCAAACCCGGTCTTTCAGGAGATGTCGTAATTTGGGACGGTGATCCGCTGGAGGTATCATCCGCGCCTGTTACAATATATGTCGATGGAAAATTGCAGCCGTTGGTTAACCATCAGTCACGTCTCCGCCAAAGATATCGTCATGCTGGTGAGGGGACGTTGCCGAAGGCCTACGAATGAACATGTGAAGTCTCGCATGGCGCGACAAGAACGATAAGCACGGAAGGGACCAAACCGTGGATGCAGCAACTTTGACGCTCGTTGTGGGCATGGCGACCTTTGTCGGCACGCACCTCTTGATGTCCCACCCATGGCGTGCCGGAATGGTTCGCCTGTTCGGGCAGGGCGGCTTTCTGGGGATCTACTCGCTCATTTCGCTGGTTGCCTTCAGCGTCTCGGTGGTCGCTTTCGGCAAGGCTCCCGCCACGCCGCAGTTGTGGGATGGCCAGGCACTGGTACCGTGGGTGCTGGCCTCGCTGCTCACGTTCGTCGCATCCGCCCTGTTTCTTGCATCGATTGTCGGAAATCCGGCGCTGGCGGGAACCGATATTGCCGGGCTTTCGACCCGTATTCCGAACGGCGTGTTCAAGGTTACGCGGCATCCGATGATGTCGGCCTTCACGCTTTGGGGGATTGCGCATATTCTGGTGGCGCCCAGCCTGCGAACGATCATCTTTGCGGGCGGCATGATCGCGCTGGCGCTCATCGGCTCTCGCGGCCAGGATGCGAAGAAGGCAGCGCTGTATGGCGCAGACTGGAAAGTCTGGATGCGGCGCACATCGTTCCTGCCGAAGCCTTCCGCGTTCGGCAATCTCGGCCTTTACTGGGTCGCGGCGCTGCCGGTCTGGCTGCTGCTGACGTGGCTGCACCTCAAGCTCGCCCTTATCCCGGCAGGCCTTTGGGTCTGGCTGGAACAGCTCTGAGGCGGCCAATCGCCGGCGGTCAGGCCCTTGCTTCCTGCACGCCTGCGCTGTTGTGGCGCAGGGCCTTGAGGACGG